>JAYTML010000592.1:0-2486 GCA_043728655.1 Chthoniobacter sp.
CCGCCGATCAGACGAAGAAGGTGAAAGTCTTCATCCTCATGGGCCAGTCGAACATGGTCGGCATGGGCGACATCAATCCGGCGGACAAACCGGGCACGCTCACGACGCTAACGAAGACGGAAAAGCGGTATCCTTTCCTCCTCGACGACGCGGGCGCGTGGACGGTGCGGAAGGATGTCTATTACTACGACGCCCGCGTGAAGAAGGGCGGTCCGCTGAGCGCGACTTCGAACAACGGAAACTCCGTCGGGCCGGAAGTCGGCTTCGGCTTCGTGATGGGCCAGCTCCTCGACGAGCCGGTGCTCATTTTGAAATCGTGCATCGGCAATCGCAGCCTCGGCTGGGACCTGCTGCCGCCGGGCAGCGAGCGATACACGGCGGAAGTCACCGAGCGCGGCGGGGAAAAGGTCACGAAGGTTTTTGCGGGCTACAAGGACAAGCCGGACTCGTGGGTGGCGGAGGAAGGCAAAGGCACTGCGACTGAGCCGCCGCCGTTTGTGGACAAGAAAACCGGCAAGCCCATCGAGTGGTATGCCGGCAAGCAATACGACGACGACATGACCAACGCGAAAGCCGCGCTCGCCGACCTCGCGAAGATTTACCCCGACTACAAAGGCCAGGGCTACGAAATCGCGGGCTTCGTGTGGTGGCAGGGCAACAAGGACCAGAACGCCGTCCACGCCGCGCACTACGAGGAAAACCTCGCGCGGCTCATCCCCGCGCTGCGGAAAGACTACGCCGCGCCGAACGCGATGTTCGTCCTCGCCACCGGCTGCGGATTCACCGGACGCGAAGGCTTGGGCCTGCAAATCGCCAAGGCGCAGCTCGCCATCGGTGATGCGAAAAAACATCCCGATTTCACCGGCAACGTGAGGGCTCTGGACACGCGCGACCTGTGGCGCGAGGCCGACGTTTCGCCGAAGAACCAAGGCTACCACTACAACCGCAACGCCGAGACCTACATGGAAACCGGCCTGCGCCTCGGCTGGGCGATGGCGGAGTTGCTGTCGGGGAAAAAGTGAGCCGTGTCGCCAACATGAAGTCGCACCCCCATCACATGAAAACCACCCTCCTCACGCTCGCCGCCACGCTCATGACCGCGTCGATCCTTTCCGCAGCGGACACGCCTGACTTGAATGCCCTCACTTCGCAGGCCGAAGGCGGCGACGCGACGGCGCAGGTGGCGCTCGCCATCCGTTACCGCGATGCAAAGGGCGTCGGCAAAGACGATGCACTGGCCCTCCAGTGGGCGCATCGGGCGGCGGACAGCGGCAGTGCGGATGCGATGGATTTCGTCGGCTTCGCGTATCTCCGCGGCAGCGTGGTGAAGCGGAATCCCGGGATTGCGTTCGGCTATTTCAAAGCGGCGGCGGAGAAATCGGCGCAGGCGGCTTTCAATCTCGGCCAGTGCTACTTCGGCGCGCAGGGCACGGAGCAGGACATCCCGAAGGCGCTCAACTGGTGGAAGAAGGCGGCGGCGCAGGGACACGGGCGCGCGGCATCCACGGCGGCAATGGCACTGCTTTCCGGCGAAGGTGTCGCGCCGGATGCGGCGGAGGCGCGTCGGCTGGCGGAGCGTGCGGCGGAGCTGAACGACCCCTCGGGCCTCGTGGTGCTCGGTGAAATGCAGTTCCAAGCCGGCGAACTCGACGCGGCGAAAGCGAACTGGACGCGCGCCTCGAAACTCCTTCCCACCGGCTCCACCGGGCATCCCGCGCAGCCGTCCGCCAGCGCCTCAGCGCAGCAGGGCGCCGACCTTTTGAAGCTCATCGAATACCGGCAGCGCAAAGGCGAGCCGGGCAAGTTCGCCTTCGTGCAAATGCCGCACATCAACCAAGGCTACAACAACTGCGGCTCCACAGCCTGCGCCACTTTCGCCCGCTTCCAAGGCGCGACACTCGGCGGATGGGATTTCAAGCGCCTGAGCCCATCGCCGCTCGGCACCGGCACCGACTGGGGCGACCTCCTGAATGCCGCGAAAAAGATCGGACAGCACTGGAAGCTCATCACTTTCACGCCCGACGACGACGGCTTCGACAAAGCCACCGCGTTTGTGAAAAGCGAACTCGATGCCGGGAGGCCGGTGGTCGTGGATTTCAAATACATCGGCCCGGAATACCCCGGTGGTAATGCCGGCCACACGCTCAGCGTCTGCGGCTACCTCGCTGAGGAGAACCTCTACATCCTCTGCAATCCCGCCGTCGCCAGCCCCGGCCTCCAGCTCATCACCGCCGCGGACCTCAAGAACTTCTGGCGCTCCGACCACTACGGCGCGCTCTCCAAAGGCGTGCTCTCCCGGCCAGCCTTCGTCATCGAGAACCCGTGATAACGCTCGCCTCCTCCTTCCGAACACTCCGTCACCGTGAAAGTCGTCGTCGCACTTCTGGCGCTCTGCGCACTCCGCTCCGCCAGCGCGGCGGACAAGCCTAACATCCTCATCATCCTCGCCGACGACCTCGGCTACGGAGATGTGCGGTGCTACAACG
>JAYTML010000593.1:0-7663 GCA_043728655.1 Chthoniobacter sp.
TCGATCGTCTCGCTCGCCTGGTTGTTGTTGACGATGATGCTTCCTCCGGTGCCTGACGTGAAGTTGTTCCAGCGCGTGGTCGTGCCGAATGAGCCGAACGCCCCTTCGCCATCCCACACGGTGAAAAACCACTTGCCCGTGGATGAGCGCTCGCGGGCCATGACGTAGTTGTTATGCGGCCAGTCACCCATCGCCGTGTAGATGTTGAGGATGAGGTAATCGACGAAGTTCGTCATATCCAAGCGCGCCGCCGCGCCCTGGTAGTTGGCATAAGTCGCCTGCGAGTTATTGCGGACGTAAGTGATCAGCTCCTGAAGCATCAGGTTGTCGCCGCTGGCTGCGTCATTGATGACCCACACGTCCCACGCCTTGTCGCTGCCAAACCAGCGCTGAAAGAAGCTCTCGCGCGGGCGTTCGACCGGATTGTAGTAGCCCTTGTAAACGCCATTGATCCAGAGGGTGCTCATGATGCCTCGGGGGCTGAGATTTCCCATGTCAGTGAAAAGCCGCCGCGTGAGCTCGTCGCGGATGAAGGGATTGGAGATGTCGTTCTTTCCGGAGCGCATCCGGAGGTTGTCAAATGTCGTGACCGTCGAGCCGGGGAAGAGCGGATACTGGAGCGGGTTGCCGCCGTAGTCGTCGCGGAAGAAGGCGTTGATCTGCGGCTTGTGGAGCGGGTCATTCGCGAAGGGGCTGGCCGCCGACGTGCCGGATCCTCCGCTGTTCGGGTCGGCGTTGTTCAGCCAGTCAAAGCGGTAGCGCGGGCGGGAGTAAGGGCTGCCGGCGGCGCGGATGCCCGTGTCGATATTGAAGCCCGCCGCACCCATCGGATCGGCGGCGCCGACTTTCTGCATGAACTGGAGATTGCCGGGCCGCTCGCAGAATGTCCCGCGCAGGTTGGCGTTGTTGTACTGCGAGGGATCGGGCGTCGCGCCGGAATACCAGATGCCGCCGGTATAGTTGTTGGTCGAGTTGTTATTCGTGATCGCGAAGATGCCGTAGCCCCGGTAGAGCGAGCGGGCCGGATCGGCGGTGATGACCATCGCGGGGAGCGATTTCCGGGCGGCGGTCTGGCCGATGAGGTAGCTCTGCGTGAAGGTGCGCGAGCCGATCATGCCCGTCTTGAATGCGCGCGCGCACCGCGACGTTCGTCGGAGAGAGGGTCCCGCTGTAGGTGAGCGTGGCGGGATTGCTCGCATCCACCGTCGGATCGCTGCCATTGGTGGTGTAGCGGATGGTGGCGCCGCCCGTGGCGGAGGTGAGAGTCACGTTCTGCGCGGTGGCGTAAAAGCCGCCGGCGACGCTGAAGACAGGGTCGGCCACGATGCCGCTGAGTTCGCCGCCGGCATTGGCGGCACCGGGCGTGGCGGTGTCGTAATAGACGTAGGAACCGTCCGCCTTTCGCCCGTAGGTATGAAAGGGCGAGCCGGGCGGGAAGACGGGGGAAAAATCCTGCACCAGCACGCCGTCGGAATTGCGCAACGCCAGGTACTCGCCATTCCCGTCCAGCTTGAAGTTCGTGTGCAGATAGCCGCCGGCGGCGCGCATGTCGGAGTCCAGCCCGTCGCAGAAAACGACGAGGTAGCCGCCGGCAGGGATCATCGACCCCGAGGGGAAAAACCATTTGTTCGCGGTGCCGGAGTCGTCGGTGAGCCGCCAGCCGGCGAGGGAGACGTCGCTCGCGCCGTTGTTGTGGAATTCGATCCAGTCGTTCGCGTAGTCGGGCCCCTCGGGCGAGTCCTCGGTGCCGGTCTCGTCCGTCGGCACGGGCTCGGCGGTGCCGACGAGGTATTTCCATGTCTGGTTGTTCGCCGCGAGGATGACGCTGGCTGCGGTCCGCAGGTCGGCTTTGAGGTAAACGTCGGGGTCGTTGATGGCGACGTTGTGGACCTGGATGGCGAGCACGTTGAGCCCCTCCTTGAGCAGCCGCGTAGGCGGGTCGATGGCGTAGTTTGTCTGCGTGCCGGTGTTGTTGCGGGTGGCGTTGGCCACGGCGCTTGCCGGGGTGAAAGTGTTCGGGATCACCACGCCGGCCGAGACGTTGCCGATATTGGCCCGCGCGACTTCCACGCCATTGACGTAGGCGACGAATGCGTCGTCGTAATCCACCAAGAGCTGCATCGCCGCCGGATCGGCCGCCTGGGCCGCGGTCACATTGAAGACGGCCCGCAGGTAGAGGGACGGCGCCAGATTGATGACGCCCGGCACGAGCGTGCCCACGCCCGCGGCGGTGCCTGCGCCGATCGGCCCCGGCCCGGAACCCCATGCCGTGTCATCGTAGCCAGTCTGCGAGCCCCACGGGACGTTCAGCTTCTGGGAGAAGATGAGCGTCTTGTCGTAAAGGCTGCCCGAAGCCTCGACGACGCCGGGCAGGTACTTCCAGGTGTCCGTTGCGGGCACGAGCACCGGCGCGCCGGCGATGCTCAGGCTCGGGCGCATGAGGAAGGTGGTGTTGTTGAGGTGGACGTTGAGCGCCTGGATGGCGATCACATTGGTCCCCGTGATGAGCCGGCTGTTTGCCGCGCCGAGATTGATCGTCTCGGTGTAAAAGGCGGACGTCGCGCTGGCGTTGAGATTCGGGGTGTAGGCGGGCTGGTCGTGATAGTGAAACTGCTTCGCGGGCCCGGCCCAGCGCCGCGCCACCTCCACGCCGTTCAGGTAGCAGATGAAGCCGTCATTGTAATCCACCGTGAGCTGCACCTGGTCCGGCCGCGCCGCGTCGCCCGCGGTGACGGTGAAGCTTTTCCGCAGGTAAAGCCCCGGCGTGAGATACTGCATCTGCGTGGCCGTGTTCGTGCCGTAAGCCGGCCCGCCGGTGATCGTGCCGTAGCCAAAGGGCGACGGCCCGGACTGCCACGAGGCGTCATTGAAAGCCGGCGCCTGCCACGGCGTGCCGGTGCCGACCTTGGCCGTGCCGGACGCGTCCCACTGGAGCAAGCGCTGCGATGCGGCGGAGACGATCTCATTGATGACGATGTCCGCACGCAGCGGCATGGCGAGGGCGAGGAGCGCGAGCATGCTGCCGGCGAAAAGCGGGGGAACTGTTTTCACGCGGCGAGTCTCACCCGGCTTCCGGATCGGAACGAGGCCGGAACCGGGCGCCGCACACCTTCCCTCCTGCCGAGGCTGCCGGAATTCAGATCACCCGCTTCCGGCCGATGAACCAGCCGGCGATGAGGCCGATGATGATGCTGCCGATGCTGGCGGTGGTGCCGGCTTTCTTTGTGGCGGCGACGATGGGGTTTTTGAAAAGGTCGGCCGAGCAGTGCAGCGCGGCCACGAGCCACTGGCCGTCCGCTTTCACGAGGGTGGCGGTCCAGCGTCCGTTCAGGATGAGGTCGGAGCCGTGGACCATGTCGTAGGTTTCCACGGAGCTGCCGGTGGCGAGGGCGGCGGTGCCGCCGGGGAGGATCGTGAGGGCGTCCTGCTTCACAGCGGCGCGGAAGCTGGCGAGGATCGCCTCGGGGCCGCTGGTCATCTTCTGCTGGTAGGCCTTTACGTCCGCGCGGCCGCGGGCGACCTCGGCGTTTTGGTAGGTGATGACCACGTCGGGATGCAGGCAGGCGGCCATCGCGTCCCAGTCAGCTTTGTTGATCGCCTCGGTCAGGGTCTCGCGCAGCGCGTGGATGGCGGCCTGCGGCGTCTCGGCGTCCTGCGCGCGCAGCGGTACAAGGGTGAAAAGCGCGAGGGTCAGAAGTGCGGTGAATCGTTTCATCTCAAAAGCGGGCGAAGGAAATAAACGCAGAGGCGCAAAGGCGCAGAGAAGGACGATGTGGAGGAAAAGGCTCTGATCTCCGCGTCTCTGCGTCTCTGCGCTGAAAATCCGATTCCCATCTTCGGGGCGTGACGACGCAGATCACGCGCCGAATTTGGCGACCCACTTGTCGCGCGATTCCATGATCTCCTCGCGGGTGCGGCGCGGGCTCATCTCGAAGACGTAGAGCGTGTCCTTTGGCAAAAAGGCGAGGAGCTTGTCGTACTCCACGTCGCCGGTGAAGGGCGCCATGTGGTCGTGCCCCGGCCACGCGGTGTCGTGCAGGTGGCAGCCGAGCAGGCGCGGCGCGATCGTCTGCATCCACTCCACGTGGTCGAGGAAGCCGAGGTTATGCTTCACCTGCACGTGGCCGAAGTCGTGCCAGTAGCCGACGTGCGGGACGTTGAACTCATTGAGCACCTCGATCATCTCGCGCTCGTTCGGGATCTCCTCGTAGCTGTGCCGGCTCTCGACGCCGAGTTTCACGCCCTTTTTCTCCGCATGCTCGGCGATGCGCGCCAGGCACTCCCGCGCGCGCTGGAGGTAGGGCGGGACCTGCTCCTCGCGTTTGCGGATGCACTCCAGCTTTTCCTTCACAAAGCCGCGCGAGCTGCCCATGCCGACCTCGGTCAGGCGCAGCAGCTTCTCCGTGTAGCCGTCGATCGGCGCGCGACCGAGGTGGAGGACGACGAACTCCGCGCCGAGCCGCTGGGCGAAGTCGATGGTCTGATACGAGTGCTTCAGCGCGCGGTCCCGCTCGCGGGTGTCGGGCGAGGAGAATTTGTA
The DNA here is from genome assembly GCA_043728655.1 of Chthoniobacter sp. Classification (GTDB taxonomy): domain Bacteria; phylum Verrucomicrobiota; class Verrucomicrobiia; order Chthoniobacterales; family Chthoniobacteraceae; genus Chthoniobacter. The sequence continues at coordinate 4,541 of JAYTML010000593.1, forward strand.
GCAGTCGGGCGACGCGCGGAGGATCTCGATGGGGAGCGGGCAGAAATTGTGGAGGCTGGAGAACCGCACCTTGCCGGCCTCGTACATTTTCAGGATCCCGTCCATGAGGGAAAGGCGGATGCCGTGGCCGAGTTCGATGCGGTCGAAGCCCATGTCCAGCAGTTCGCGGCACATGACTTCGCCATCGGTGTGGCGCGAGGAGTTCCAGCAGGTGGAGATAGAAAGCACGGCGCAGTCTATCGGCGAAGCGCCCCCAATGGGCAAGACGGGAGCACTCGCTCGGCCGGGCCGTTCCGCCGCGCAAAAAGCCGCCCACGGCTGCAAGCGGACGGTGACCAACCGGCAGCTCTGAGCGCGGCTGAAGTTGCGGCGTCGGTGAAAGCGGATCGCCGCTTGCGCCACTGAGCCGAGGTCGATAACTAGACCCAAGCGATGACCGGCAACGGCTTCAAGCGGTCACGCGGAAAACCCTCGCCATGCCCCAGCCCCCGGACTTCCGCTACGACGTCTTCCTCAGCCACAACCACGCGGACAAGCCGCGGGTGCGGCGGCTGGCGAACCCGCTGAAGGCGGAAGTGCCGATTCATCCTCATCCCTCATCCTTCATCCTTTCCACGCGGGCCGCCGATTCATCCCGCTCCTGCCGGGCGCCTTTGCTCTCCCGGATACGCACCGGCGCTACAAGGTTGTGGACTTCCGCGAGGAATCCGACGCGGCGTTTGCAGGTAATGCTGGCCACCCTGCTGCCGAAGCTGCTGAACGGGAGTTGAGCCTGGCAAAGACTGTCCTTTCTCCCACAACCGAATTAACATCTCCCCAATATGGCCCGCAGCACACTACTGAACACGGACACGGAAGACCTGAAGGAGCTTCTCAGCAACGGGAAGAGCTACAGCGTGCCTCCTTACCAGCGGGATTATTCGTGGAAGCAGGAGCATTGGGAAGACCTGTGGGAAGACCTCGCCACCGTCGAAACCAATCGCGAAGACCATTACATGGGTGCCATCGTGGTGGAGAGCGGAGAGCGGAAGCAATTCCGGGTGATTGACGGCCAGCAGCGTATGGCAACCCTGAGCATCCTGATCCTGGCGTGCGTGGATTACCTCTGCGGACTTGCCAACGAGGGGGTGGAAGCGACCGCCAATAGGGAGCGCGCCACACTTTTGGAAAGCAGCTATCTGGGCGCAAAAGACCCGACCAGCCTGCGCATTACTCCCAAACTCAAGCTCAACGCGAACGACGACGACTTTTTTCAATTGAATCTCGCGCAGCGCAAGTCGCCGCAAGGCGGGGTCCGCGGGTTGCGGGATTCTGAGCGGCTGCTTTGGGGGTGCTTTCAGTTCTTCAAGGGCAAAGTTCAGGAAAAGTTTTCTACTAAAATGAAAGGTGAGCAGGTGGCCTCATTCGTGAGCGAGATTGTCACGGAGCGTCTGGTATTCATTAGCGTGCGCGTGCAGGACCAGTTAAGCGCTTACACCGTGTTTGAGACGTTGAACGCGCGGGGCCTGGAGTTGACGGAAACCGACCTGCTCAAGAATTACCTGTTGTCGCTAGCGGATCGTCTCAGTAAATCGCAGATGGATCCCGTGCTTCGCCAGTGGGCGCGCATCACGGCCAGAGTGGGCATTGCGAGCTTTCCCGAGTTCCTTCGGCACCATCTAAACTCACAACGCGAATACGTCCGCCAGAAACAACTCTTCAAAACCATCAAGCGTGATGTGACCACGCTGGACCACGTCTTTGCCCTGCTGGACCAACTGGAGGAAGACGCCTCGTGGTTCGAGGGCTTGAACGATTACGCGAGCCAGTTCTGGTTGGATTACCAAGGAGCGAAAGAGCAAGTGCGGGTGCTGAACCTGTTCAATGTGTCGCAATACACGCCGCTCGTCTTCGCTGCGAAGGACACGTTCACGGCATCGCAGGATCTGGTGGAGATACTTCGTTACTGCGCCTTGTTGTCAGTAAGGTTCAATGGTGTGAGCCGGCGAAGCACGCACCTCCTTGAGGAAATTTATAATCGCGCTGCTTTGGAAGTCCGACGCGGCACAGCCACAACTCTCGTGGCGGTTCGTCAGGCATTGCGGCCGATTTACATTCCCGACGAGGAGTTCGAGGCGGATTTCGCCGCCCTCAGACTGCGGAACCGCAGCACATCCGGCAAACGCTTGCGCTACATCTTGGCTAAGATTGAGAAGCAGTTAAGCGGAGCGGACATCACCGACGAAGGCATGACCGCTACTGTGGAGCACATCCTGCCGGAGAGTCCCGGTGAAGCGGGATGGGAGCATTTCACAGCCGAAGCTCACGACCGTAGTTACGAGCGTGTTGGTAACTACTCCTTGTTGGAACGGAGTTTGAATGGGCAGCAAGCGGGTAACGCGGCTTTCGCCCAAAAACAGACTGTGTATGCACAATCGCAGTATCGAACCTCAAAGGATTTGGGCCAATTCACCGACTGGACGGAGGAAACAATCGCAAGGCGACAGGCTGACATGGCAAGAGTGGCGAAGGCGATATGGGCGCTGACATTTTGAGCCAAGGGCGGCACGTGGTGAAATGTCGTGCCCCCTCCGAATGCGTCATCCAAAACGCCGCTCTCGAATGGTTCGGGGAGCTGAGCTGTGTCGCTGGTCATTCGCGCGGTGCGGGCGCATGCGGATGAGATCGGCTGCGTGCTGGAGGCGGACATTTACCGGCCGGACTTCGACTTCACCGGCGTCGAGCGGCTGAAGCATCGCCCGGCGGTGAAGCGGATGTTGAACGAGCACCAACGGTGCGCAAACAAGCAAGCCCAGGACAACGCCCTGGGTGGCGCATTCAAAAATGGCAAAGCCCTGAAAGGGCGGCACAAATTGTCACGCCCTTTCAGGGCTCATTTTATGACGGACGAACTACCCAGGGCGTTGCCCTGGGCTGGCTTGTTGCCTGGCCTTCGGCCCTGAATGCCGCCACTGGCGGCCGAAGACGAGATAAGCGGCGACGGAACGATCCGCTGGATGTACGTGACGCGCTATCTCAAGGCCCGGAAGGACACCCAGAGCCGGCAGATCATCTTCGCCAACGAGAAGCTGGACATGGAGGCGGTGTGGAAGGTGCGGGATGGTTTCTTCCCGCCGAATTGAG
>JAYTML010000594.1:0-7873 GCA_043728655.1 Chthoniobacter sp.
GGCGGCGTTCTTGTAGTCGAACGGTGTCGCGTAACCGAAGCCCGGCGCGTAGATCGATCCTGAGCCGCCCTGACCGCGGCTGCCGCCGGCGAGGTCAAACTCATAAAGCACATTGCCGCTCGCCGAGCCTTTGCCCGAGTCCTTGGAGTCGGAATGGTGGCGCTTGCCAGCCACATCGGTCACGCGGACATGAATGCGGATTTTCGAGCTGCCAAAGCCCGGCCCGAGCGGGCCATTGACGCCGCGCCAGAAGGGCGTGCCGGCATCCACGACTTCGAGATTGCTCTCCACGAGCCAGCCGGTCGTCGGCGTCTCGTCGTCGGCCAGCACCATCGCCGGAGCCATTTTCTCCAGCTCTTCCTTCAGCGCCTTGGAGTACTCCGCCGGGGCGAGGGAGTGCCGGATCGCGCGCTCGCCCTTGTTGCTGTGGCTGCCGATGAATTTCGCCTCGTCCGCGTAGGAGCGGATGTAAATGGCATGGGGTTTGGTCGCGCCGGTGGCGATGTCGGTGTGGACGACCTTGACGCCCGCGCAGCCGGTGAGCGCGCATGCGGCGGTGAGAATGAGGAGGGTGTTTTTCATATGTGCAAAGCAGATTTCCCCTCTCCCAATGCAGGATGCGTGCCCGGCGCGTCAGTGTCCTGGCAGGGAGATGCCGCGCACGTTTTTGTAAAGCCCCAGCGCGTACGTGTCTGTCATGCCGGAGACGAAATCGAGGATCTTCATCAGCCGCCCGTACGGCTCCGGATCCGGCCTGCGGCCCGGCCCTAGATTCTCGGCGGGGACAAGGTGGAGCAGCTTGCCGGAGCGGCGCGGGTGGGCGTCGAGCTCGTTCAGCGCGGAGACAAAGACATCGAGCAACCCGCCCAGCACCTCGAAGCCAGCGGCCTCGATTTTCACTCCGCGCGGTGTGGCGTAGATCGTCTCGATGGAGCGCCGCTGGATTTCCGCCCAGGCCTCGCGGCGGCTGCCCGCCTCGATCAGCGGCGTGTCGAAAGTGCCCGCGAGGATCGCCGCCTCGTTTTCGAGAAAGACCGCGCACGCATCGTCGATGGCGCAGCCGATCGCTTTGTCGCGGAGAATCTGCACGCGGCGCTTGTCGGTGTCGGCTTCGTGAAGGCGCTTCGGCTTTTGTCCCTCGGGCATGAGCGCGTGGAAACTGTCGGCCACTTCCGTGTAAGTGAGTTCCCCGACGCGGAAGCCGTCTTCAAAGTCCACAAGCCGGTAGCAGATGTCATCCGCGGCCTCGACGAGGAAAGCCAGTGGATGCCGAGCCCACCACGCCGCGTCCGGCGTGCGGCGCAGCAGGCCGCAATGCCCGGCGACACTCGCGAAGTGTTCGCGCTCGCTCTGGCAGAAACCGAATTTCTTCGCGCTCGCACCGCGATGGACGCGGCCGGGCACGACCGACTCGCGAGGGTACTTCGTGAATGCGGCAAGCGTGGCGTGCGTGAGCTGGAGGCCCCCAGCATTGTCCGGCATCTGGAGGCGCGTGATCAGGCGGAAGCCCTGCGCATTGCCCTCGTAGTGTGTGATGTCCGCCCGCTGCGCCGCGCTGAGTCCCTCTCCCGCGACGGCGGCGATACGCGAGGTTTCAAACCAGTGCCGTATGGCGTCCTCACCCGAATGCCCGAACGGCGGATTGCCCAAGTCATGCGCCAGCGCTGCCGCCGCGACGATTTCGCCGAACTCCGAGCCGTGCGATTTCAGCCCGGAATGCCGCGCGCAGATTTCCGCTCCCACACGCGACCCGAGCGAGCGCCCGACGCTGGCGACTTCCAGCGAGTGCGTGAGGCGCGTTCGCACGTAGTCATTGTCCGCGAGCGGAAAGACCTGCGTCTTGTCCTGCAGGCGCCGAAATGCCGTCGAGAAGGTCAGCCGGTCAGAGTCGCGCCGGAATTCCGAACGCGCCGGATCATGCGGACGCGGCTTGCTCTCACGCCCGAGCCGCTCGGCGCACAGCAGTTGATTCCAGTCCATGCTCATGGCTGTTTCGTGGCGGGTCGGTGGATGAAGAACTGGAACATGATTTCGATGAGAAGCATGGCGACAGCGGCGAGGATGAACCAGTGAAACACCGGTTTGCCGAGGATCAGGTTCTCAAAATCCTCGCGGCCTTGGACAAAAAAGCCGCGCTGCCCCTTCTCCCCGAGCTGCTCCGGCAGCAGAGCGCGGTCGATCGGACGCAGGTCGCTCTCGTCCGGCGGCGGGTTGACCGCGTAGGCATGGAGCAGGCGGCTCCCGCGGATCGTATAGAAGCCGATTTCCTCCGGGACAAACGAGATGCCGATGCGCTCGCCGAGTGCATCCGCCTTCACCTCCATCGGCTCGCCGGTCGGCCTGCGCACGGGATTCGCCGCCAACTCGCTCTTCCACACCTCGTCCGTCACCGGCTCGCCGATGAGCGACGACGTCGGCAGCGGTTCGTCGCTCGTGATGTTCTTCACGATCTCCTGCATCCATGCCGGAAAGATGCGCTGGCGCGCGAGGTTGCTGGAGAATTCGCTGACCGAGAAGTTCATCATCAGCAGCGTGCCGAGGCCGTGATTCATGCTCGCCATCGCGGGCGTGTCGTCTGCGTAGGTCAGCAGCACGTTTCCCGTGCCCGTCGAGCCGGCGTCGTAGATGTCGTAGAACTCCAGCAGGGCGAGGTTCTGACGCATGGACCCGCGGAAGAGACGCAGGTAGCGCGACTTGAAATCGCCCCGGATGATCTGCTGCGCGCCCGTGCCCACGCGTTTCGCCACGCGGCGGCTGCCGAGCTTGAGGGGGAGCTGGCTGCCGGCCATCGCCTTCTCCAGCGCGGCGAGATTCGCGCCATCGTTTTCGCCGTCCAGAAACCAGACCACGCCGCCGCCGTGGAAGATGAAATCCGCCACGAGCTTGCATGCCGCATCGCTCAGGCGGCCGGTGCGCGTTAAAAAAATCTTCTTCACCGCCGCCAGCTTCGCGCTCGTCACGCCCGCCGCCGTGACCTGCTCGGGCAGCAGCGAGCCCGCGAGGTCGTCGTACGGATTCAGCGCTGTCTTGAGGAAAAGCGTGGCGTCCTTCTCCGGGTCTGGCGCGTCCGAGACGATGAGGATTCCCTCCTTTTCCATCACGGGGATGGTGAGGAAATGGCGGTCGTCGAGCGCGAGATCGTCGGGCGTGAGACTGATCTCGCACTGGTGCAGGCCCGGCCCGCCGGGCGGCACCGGCAGCGTGACCTTGGCTGTGCTCCACGGCGCGACGGTGACTTCCTTTTCAAAACTCGTGCGCCCGTCGAGCACGACTTTCAGCGGCTCCTGCATGGGTGTCTCGCGGAAGTTGCCCACCTCGACTTCCAGCGTCACCGTGTCGCCCGCGAGCACCTGCGTCTGGCTGATGGATGCCCCGAGGATCGCGCGGTTGTCGCGGCTCGGCGGCCCGCAATCGACGAAGAACATCCGCGCTGCTGGCGGGAGCGCGGTGAAATCCACGTTCGCCCAGTTGCGGCGCTGGAAGTCCGACATGTAGTAGATCTCCGGCTGAGCGGCACCTTGCGCGAGCAGTCGCGCGGCGAGCGCGTTCGCGTGGCTGAAATCGGCGCGGCTGAAGCCGGCCTTCATCTCCGCGACAAACCGTTTCGCATCCGCGTGGTTGCGCGAGAACTCAAAGAAGCACGACTTCGGCGACTGACCGGCGGTGATCACGTTCACCGTGTCGTCGCCGCCGAGCGTCGCGAGAATTTTGTCCGCCTCCGCCTCCGCGCGCTGCCGGCTGCTCACTCCGCCGCCCTTGTGCTCCATGCTCAGCGAATGGTCGATGACGAGCAGCACGGAGCGCCCGCTCTGCTTGTCCGACGCCGAGCCGAAGCGCGGCAGCAGAGGCTTCAGAAACGCGAGCAGCAGCAGCAGGACAAAGAGCGTCCGTAGAGCCAGCAGCACCAGATGCCGCCAGCGAAAGATGCGCGACCGCTGCGCGATCGTCTCGCGGATGTGCTTCACCGACGAAAACTCGAACAGCCGCGGAAAGCGGAGGTTCAGCAGATGAATGAGCAGCGGCAGCCCGACGAGCAGCGCGAGGCCGGGGAGAAGCGCGGAGTTGAGAAAGCTCATCGTGGAATCTGAAAACGCAGAGACGCAGAGGCGCAGAGGCTCGGAATGCGTGTCGCTGCACATTTCCGCTGCGTCTCTGCGTTTCTGCGTTTCATCCTATCGTGTGCTTTCGTTTTTCCCGCGGAAGCCGAGGTAGGCCTCGATCGCATCCAGATACGGGCGCTGCGTGTCAATGAGGCGGTGCTGGATCTGCCGCATGTCGGCTTCCCGAGCGAGGGCGGCGACGAGGCGCTGCATGTTCGCCTGATACTGCGCGCGGATTTCCTCGGGATCGACCTGCACGGTTTCCGCTGTTTCGAGATCGACGAACTTCGCGGCATTGAAAGATGGCAGCGTCATCTCGTCGGGGTCGGTGACCTGGAGGAGCAGGATTTCAAACTTCCGATGCACGAACTGCGCGAGCGTGTCGAAGAGCGCCGCGGTGTCGTCGAGAAAGTCGGAAAGGATGACGATGCGCCCGCGCTTTTTGAACAGCTCGTTGCACTCCCGCACCGCCTCGGCGATGCCCGTGGTGCGCGCAGGGCGCACGCGCTCCAGCTCGGTGACCATCCGGTGGAGGTGCCGCCGTGTGCCGCCGGGCGCGAGGAACTGCGTGACCTTTTGCGCGAAGAGCACGAGCGCGGCCTTGTCGCTCTGCGCCATCATCAGATAGGCGAGCGCGGCGGCGATCTTCGCGGCCACGATGAACTTTGACGCGCGCTTTTCGCCCGCGTAGCGCATCGAGCCGCTGGTATCGAGCATGAGATACACGGTCATGTCCGTCTCCTCCTCGTACTGCCGCAGATAGAGCCGCCGCGTGCGGCCATACACGCGCCAGTCGAGCCGGGCGAGATCGTCGCCGGGCACGTATTCCTTGTAGTCCGCAAACTCCGCCGCCGAGCCGCGGTAGGGCGACTTGTGCTTGCCGGCGTAGTAGCCCTCGACCGTGGCCTTCGCGAAGACGAGCAGGTTCTCAAAGCGCTCCAGCTCCTGGACATTAAGCAGCAGCGGCGGCGGAGCCTGCGCCCCGCGGTTGCGCATCTGCAGCAGGCTCGCCGCGGCAGCGCTCACGCCGGATGGTTTGGGTAAAGGCGGGGGATTCATTGCCGCGTGCTTCCGTTAACGAACTCCACCCCGCTGTCATCCCGAGCGGAGCCCGGCTTTGCGGGCGCAGTCGAGGGACCTCGGCGGTCCGATGGCGCGCCGAACAGCTCCAGCCCGAGATCGCGCCATTCGGGATTCATCGTGTTGATCAGTGCGTCCTTCTTCGTGCGCCGCCAGTTCTTGAGCTGCTTCTCGCGGGCGCCGGCCGCACATGGCTCGGGAAACACCTCGTAATAGACGAGGAGTGTCAGCCGGTAATTCTTGGTGAAGCCCTCAAGCTCACCGTGCTGGTGCTCCCACACACGCCGCGCCAGATCGTTCGTCACGCCGATGTACACCGTGGTGCGGAGGTGGTTCGTCATGATGTAAACGAAGAGGGTTCTCATACGCTCACGGCGGGTTCGGACCGCCGAGGTCCCTCGACTGCGCCCGCAAAGCCGGGCTCCGCTCGGGATGACAGATCGGGGATTTCACGGTCCTCAGTAGCTCTTCTCCTGCACCGTTTTCACCAGCTCCGCCACGATGTCGCGGGACTTCTTTCCCGCGCCGGTCGCGCGGTAGTTTGTGATCACGCGATGCTGCAGGACCGGCAGCGCCACCGTGCGCACGTCCTCGGTTTCGGGGGCGAGCCTGCCTTCGAGAAGGGCGAGGGCTTTCGCCCCGAGGATGAGGTACTGCGAGGCGCGGGGGCCGGCGCCCCACTCGACGAAGTCGCGCGTGATCTGCGGCGCGGCGGGATTCGCGGGGCGCGTGGCGGCGGCGAGGCGCACGGCGTAGTCGATGACGTGATCGCTCACCGGCGCAGCGAGGACGAGCTGCTGCACGGCGAGGATGTCCTCCAGCGAGACGACGGACGCGAGCTGCGCTGCCGTGCGCAGCGTGGTGCGGCGCACGATCTCGATCTCCTCGTCATGCACCGGGTAGTCGAGGTGCAGCGAAAACATGAAGCGGTCGAGCTGCGCCTCGGGCAGGGGATAGGTGCCCTCCTGCTCGATCGGGTTTTGCGTGGCTACGACGAGGAAGGGATCGGGCAGCGCGCGGGAATGGCCGCCGACCGTGACCTTGTGCTCCTGCATCGCCTCGAGCAGCGCGGACTGCGTCTTCGGCGGCGTGCGGTTCACCTCGTCGGCGAGCAGCAGGTTCGCAAAGATCGGCCCGGCGAAATACTCGAACTCCAGCTTGCGGTCGCGCTCCTGGAGCAGCTCCGAGCCGATGATGTCGCTCGGCATAAGGTCGGGCGTGAACTGGATGCGCTTGAAGCTCAGCGTCAGCGTCTCGGCGAGGCTGCGGACGAGCAGGGTTTTCGCCAGACCCGGCACGCCCACGAGCAGGCAGTGGCCGCGGGAAAAAAGGCTGACGAGGAGCAGCCGGATGATTGCCTCCTGGCCGACCATCACTTTCCCCAGCTCCGCGGTGATCCGCGTGTAAACATCCTTCACGGCCTGCGGGGAAATCTCGGTCATGCGCGCGGACGCTAGCGGCGAGATTGCCAAATGCCAGCCTGCAATCATCCTGTCCGCCTCATGCCGCAGGACATCGTCGCCATTCGCAATCTCTCGAAGATTTACCAGCAGGGGGAAATCAAAGTCACCGCTCTGCACGACATCACGCTGAGCATCGCGGCGGGCGAGTTTCTCGCGCTGATGGGGCCGTCGGGTTCGGGAAAATCCACGCTGCTGCACATCATCGCGGGCATCGACCGGCCCACGTCCGGTGAGTGCCGCGTGCAGGATGTGCTCGTGACGGACCTCAACGAATCGCAGCTCGCCGACTGGCGGAATCAGAACGTCGGGTTCGTCTTCCAGACCTTCAATCTGATCCCGGTGCTGACGGCGTATGAAAACGTGGAGCTTCCGCTGCTGCTCATGCAGCTTTCCGCGGCGAAACGGCGGGAGCTGGTGCTGGCCGCGCTCGATCTCGTGGGCCTCGCGGACCGGCGCACGCATCTGCCGCGCCAGCTTTCCGGCGGGCAGGAGCAGCGCGTGGCCATCGCGCGGGCGCTGGTCACGGATCCGCGGCTCATCGTCGCCGACGAGCCGACAGGAAACCTCGACCACCAGAGCGCGGAGGACGTGCTGCAGATTTTGAAGACGCTCAGCGGGAGCGGCGGGAAGACCGTCATCATGGTCACGCACGATCCGCGCGCCGCGGCGTATGGTTCGCGCAGCATCCATTTGGAAAAGGGGGAGCTGTCGTGATTGCCGATTGCCGACTGCCAATTGCCAATTGGAGATGCTCAGCGCCGCGCGTTTTCCCGGGCGGACTTGCGCGAAGCGGCGATGATGGCGGTGATCTCGCATGCTTCGCGATGCAGCGGAGCCAGGCGTTTGGCTGGAATCAGGTTGTTGTCGCCGATGAGTTCGATCCACAGCTGGCTCTCATCGGCTTCTTCCTCCACCACGCCGAGTTTGGCGATGAACTCGGCGCGCGATCGTCCTTTGCACGCCGCGCGATAGTTTGCGGCAACCGAGGTGCCGCTGCGCCCAAGCTGATCGGCCAGAATTCGCGCCGAGACGCGGTTTGCCGGCAGTTGGTCCACGAGCTTGAGGACACGATTTGCGAAGTCTTTGGTGCGTTGTTTCAATTCATCCGGAGTCATGGACCCAGCTTGATTTCGGGCATCGCGCGCAGCCACGGAAAAACTGGCAATTGGCAATCGGCAATTGGCCATGCTGCGCCATGAGCATTGCCGGCTTCATCTCGAAGAATGCGCT
>JAYTML010000595.1:0-3424 GCA_043728655.1 Chthoniobacter sp.
CGCTGCCGTGGGTGCCATCGACCTGTAGCGTGAGCAGGTCGTCGCGCCGCACACGCACGCACCACGAGCTGTTGAAATTCGCGATCACCCCGCCCTCCAGCTCGAACGTCGCATACGCCGAGTCGTCCGCCGTGCAGGGAAACTTCGCGCCTTTTTCGTCGAGCCGCGTCTTCAGATGCGTGGCGCCGATGCAGGAAACCGCGCGCACTTTTCCAAAGAGCCCGTCGAGCACGTAGCGCCAGTGGCAGAGCATATCCACGATGATCCCGCCGTCGTCCTCCTTGCGGTAATTCCACGAGGGCCGCTGCGGCTTCACATGCTCGCCGTCAAAGACCCAGTAGCCGAACTCGCCGCGCACGCTCAGAATCTCGCCGAAGAATCCCGAGTCGATCAGCGTCTTCAGCTTCACGATGCCGGGCAGCCAAAGTTTGTCCTGCACCACGCCGTGCTTGATGCCCGCCGCCTTCGCCATCCGGTAGAGCTCGTAGGCCGCGTCCGTGCTCACGGCGGTCGGCTTTTCGCAGTACACATGCTTGCCCGCTGCGATCGCCTCGCGCACGCCGTCGAAGCGCCGCGTGGTCGTTTGCGCGTCGAAATAGATGACGTTCGCCGGATCGGCGAGCGCCTCGCCGAGATTCGTGGTGAAAGGGATCACCGTGCCTGCCGGCGCCAGCGCGGCGAGTTCCGCGAGCTTGCCCGCATTGCGCCCGACCAGGATCGGCGCGGGCATGAGGCGCTCGGTCTCGCTCACGCGCACGCCGCCCTGCGCCATGATCGCGAGGATCGAGCGCAGGTAGTGCTGATTGGTGCCCATGCGTCCGGTGACGCCGTTGAGGATGATGCCGACGGTCATTTGGGGAGGTTGAGTGCTGATCGTTGGGATTCGAGTGACGGGAAAACTGAGGCGCCGAGTTTGCGGACGGCGGACGCCTTTACCAATAAGAAATCGCCGGAAAGCGAGCCGGTGCGGCACGTCGGGCAGCGGCTCCCGACTCGCGCCCTCTCATTCCATCCCGTCGTCCGGCCCCCAGAGGTGCTCCTTGATCCAGCGCTTCTCGTAGAGCTTGCACAGGCCGATGGCCGGGGCCACGCCGCCGTAGTAGGACGCCGTGGTCGTGTACTGCTTGTCGTCGTCATACGTGCCGACGGCCAGCACCACGTGATCGAAATGCTCGGTAAGGATTTCGAAAGCTTCGTCGATCTTCTGCTGCTGCACTTCAGTCATGCCGGGAAAGTGAAAGTGGATGCCGGAAAGGGAAAGGCGAAAAAGAGCGCGCTCACTGCGCGTCCGCGGCGGCCACCGGGGCCTCCGTGCATTGCGGCCACGCTCCCGCGGGCAGCGGCGGCGCCTCGTGGCCGGCGCGTGGCAGCGTGCCGTCCAGCTCCTGCCGCCAGTGGGCCACGTCGCCCGCCGGGCCGTAGCAGTAGATCATCCGCAGCGGCGTCCCGCCCACATTCGTGAGCTGATGAAAGACCCCCGGCGGGATATACACCATCTGCCCGCCCGTGACGGTCCGCCGCTCGTCGCCGAGACACATTTCGCCCGTGCCCTCCACGATGAAGTACACCTCCTCCTGCTCCTGATTGTGCCACGGCACCTGCCCGCCCTCCGGGTCGAGCGTCACATTTCCCATCGCGAAATTCGCGGTCTGGATCGGCGCCACACCGCCGGCCAGATTCTGCGTGCGCCGCCGCGCGGGATAGCGGCGGCCGGGGATTTCGGATAGATCGCTGATGGTCATGCGCGCGAGTTTGCCGGAATCCGGCGCGAATGATCAAATGCTCTCCGCGTTTCATTTTAAAAAGAACCCATGTCCCACCAGCCAGCTCCCGGCACCCGCCCGCGCGTGACCTACGCCACCATCTATCCGCCCGAGCCGGAGGGACGCGCCGAGACATTCGTCACCCGCGAGCTGCTGCGCGAATACGCCGCCGGCGGGCACAGCTTCGAGCTGAGCGTGGCCATCGGCTCCGCGCACCCGGCCGCCCTGGAAGCCGCGCGCGAAGTGCTCGCAGAGTTTCCCGCCGTGCCCGCGCGCCTGCTCCACCTGGAGACCGGGCACGCCGGCGTGCGCGCCGAGGAGATCGCCTTCTGCAAGGAGGCGCTGCCCCACCGCCTGATGGCCGGGGAGTTCGACTACCTGCTCTTCATGGATGCCGACGTCTGGACCCCCATCTCCCAGGTCGGCGCGTGGATCGGCATCATCGGCACCGGGAGATCCCATCGGTATGTGAAAGTGAAATACTGCCTGCGCGACCAGTTTGACTCCCCGCATCACACCCTCGGCGCCTACTTTCACCATCGCGCGCTGCTGGAGCGGACGCGCTACTGGGAGCACGTCTTCCCCAAGGACGAGCACGGCCGCCGCCTCGATGCCCCGGACTGCGCCCTGCACGACTGCCTGGAGCGCAGCGGCTGCGAAAAGATCGTCCCCGACGCCCTCACCAGCTTCCATTTCACCGATCCTGAAAACGCGCAGATCTATCGAAACGGCGACCTCTTTCACCTCCTCAGCGCCCGCTCCCATCTCGCCTCCGGCGCGGCCCGGCGCGAAGCCCTCGACGCCGTGAAACCCTAGCGCCCCCGCGCCCGCTCATACTCCGCCACCGCCTCCGGCAGCAGCGCCTCCAGTTGCGCGATCCGCGTCGCATCCGACGGATGCGTGGACATGAACTCCGGCGACTTCCCGCCCGCCGACACCCCGCTCATCCGCTTCCAGAATTCCACCGACTCCCGCGGATCATAGCCCGCCCGCGCCATGTACAGCAGCCCGATCCGGTCCGCCTCACTCTCGTGATCCCGGCTGAAAGGCAGCAGCACCCCGTACTTCGCCCCCGCGCCGATCGCCCCCATCACCGCCCGCCGCTGCTCATAGCTCATGTCACCCATCGAGAACTGCGCCCCCGTCATCAGCGTCTGCGTCGCCTTCTGCTGCAGCAGCCGCTCCGAACCGTGCCGCAGCGTCGCGTGCGCCATCTCGTGCCCCATCACCGTCGCCAGCCCCGCCTCCGCCTGCGCCACCGGCAGGATCCCCGTATAGACCACGATCTTTCCCCCCGGCAGGCAAAACGCATTCACCTGCGGACTCCGCACCAGCGACACCCGCCAGTCGAAAGTCTTCGCCGCCGGCCCCGTCGCCCCCGCCAGCCGCTGCGCCACCCGCTTCACCAGCTCATACTCCGGCCCCGACTCCACCGTCTGCGACTCCGCCAGCACCTGCTCATAGCTCTGAAGCCCCAGCGCCTCCTCCTGCCGCGGATTCAGCGCATGCCGCGCCGTCCGGCCCGCCTCATTCGTCATCTTTTCCGACGAGAGATATTGGAAAAGCACCACCACCACCGCGATGGCGATCGGGATCAGACGGACGAAAATGCGGCGTTTATTCATGGCAGAGAGAGTTGTGGAAAAGGATGCCGCAACCGC
>JAYTML010000596.1:0-2411 GCA_043728655.1 Chthoniobacter sp.
CTGCACTTCCGGCTCTACCCGCTTTTCAAGGACCTCTTCATCGAGCCCAACCCCGTGCCGGTCAAATTCGCGCTCGCCGCCCAGGGCCGGATGACTCCCGACGTGCGCCTCCCGCTTTGCGAAATGGCACCCGCCACCGCCGCGAAACTCACCGCCACGATCGGCCAGCTCGGCCTCATCTAGGCCGGATCAGGACTGCGGATTTCACGGACGGCACGGATTCCATATCCAAAAAGACCGTGTCATCCGTAAGATCAGCCGTCAAAAAAGCAGTGAACCATTCTCCGCCATGACCTCACTCAAAGTCCTCATCAACGGCGCCCGCGGTCGCATGGGCCAGATGCTCATCGCCTGCGCGCGAAACGAACCTGGAATCGAAGTCGCCGCCCAGATCGATGCCGGCGACGACTTCGCCGCCGCGCTCGCACCGTGCGACGCCGTCATCGACTTCACCCACCACTCCACCATCGAGCCCGTGCTCGCCCGCTGCGTCGAGGCGAAGAAGACCCTCGTCATCGGCACCACCGGCCACACCGACGCGCAGGTCGCCGGGATCCGGCATTCCGCCGCGCAAATCCCCATCGTCTTCGCCCCGAACTACAGCATCGGCGTGAACACCCTTTTCTGGCTCACACGCAAAGCCGCGGAAATCCTCGGCCCCGGCTTCGACCTCGAAGTCGTCGAGATGCACCACCGCCTGAAAAAGGACGCGCCCAGCGGCACCGCCAAAAAGCTCGCCGAGATTTTGGCCGAAGTGCGCGACCTGCAGTACAACGAAGACGTGCGCCACGGGCGCCACGGCATCGTCGGCGAACGCACCGACGCCGAGATCGGCATGCACGCCGTCCGCGGCGGCGATGTCGTGGGTGACCACACCGTCATCTACGCCGCGCAGGGCGAGCGCGTGGAACTCACGCACAAGGCGTCCAGCCGCGAAACCTTTGCCCGCGGCGCCCTGCGCGCCGCGCTCTGGGCCCACGGCAAACCCGCCGGCCTCTACGACATGCAGGACGTGCTGGGGCTGAAATGATTCCCGGCTCTCGATTGCGGGATTTTCGATTGCCCATGAGTCCGGCTCGCCGATCCAATCGAAAATCGAAAATCGAGAATCAAAAATCATGAGAGCCGGCCTCGCCCTCGGCTCGAATCTCGGCGACCGCCTCGCCCATCTCCGCCTCGCCCGCGAGCGCGTACTCACCCTGCCCGGCGTCTCCGCTCCCGCGCTTGGCTCGCGCGTTTATGAAACCGAACCCGTCGGCTCCGGCCCGGAGGCGGGCGCATATCTCAACGCCGCCCTCGAAGTCGAATACGACGGCCAGCCCATCACGCTCCTCGACGCCCTCCAGCGGATCGAAGCCGGCTTCGGACGCCCCTCGAAACGCCCGCGCAACGCCCCGCGCACCCTCGACCTCGACATCCTCTACGCCGGCAATCTCGTCCTCAGCAACGACGAGGTCGTCATCCCCCACCCTCGCCTCCACCTCCGCCGCTTCGTCCTCACCCCGCTCGCCGATATCCGCCCCGACCTGCTCCTCCCCGGCCAGCACCACACCATCGCCGAACTGCTCGCGCGCCTCCATGATCCGGCGCGCGTGGAGATTTTCGCCGAATCTTTTTGAGCGATGAAACCCGCCCACTTCACCGCCATGAAACGCAGCGGCGAAAAGCTCGCCGTCCTCACCGCGTACGACTACCCCACCGCGCGGCTGCTGGATGAAAGCGGCATCGACATCATCCTCGTCGGCGACTCCCTCGGCATGGTCGTCCTCGGCTTTCCAGACACCACACACGTCACCATGGAGCACATGCTCCACCACACCGCCGCCGTCGCCCGCGGCGCGCAGCGTGCGCTCATCGTCGCCGATCTCCCCTTCGCCAGCTACGACACGCCCGAGCAGGCCGTCGCCAATGCCCGCCGCCTCATCGCCGCCGGCGCGCACGCCGTGAAACTCGAGGGCGGCGCGAGCCACGCCACACGCATCGCCGCCATCGTCGCCGCCGGAATCCCCGTCATGGCCCACCTCGGCATGCTCCCGCAGAGCGTCCTCGAAGAAGGCGGGTACAAGCTCAAAGGCAAAACCCCCGAGTCCGCCGACGCCCTCCTCGCCGACGCCCGCGCCGTGGAAAAGGCGGGCGCATTCGCCGTCGTCCTCGAGCTTGTGAAAGCGGAAGTCGCCGCCGAAATCAGCCGCGCCATCACGATCCCCACCATCGGCATCGGCTCCGGCCCGGCGTGCGACGGCCAGGTGCTGGTCACCCACGATCTCATCGGCCTCTTCCCCTGGTTCACGCCGAAATTCGCGCGCCAGCACGCCCAGGTCGCCGCCTCCATCCGCGAAGCCGCCACCGCCTTTCTCCGCGAGACCAAAGGCGCGCGCTGACGAGCCGCCGCGAGGTTTTGGAGTGCGCCA
>JAYTML010000597.1:0-4024 GCA_043728655.1 Chthoniobacter sp.
GCCTCGATGCTGCCTTCCATTGTGGCCCCGTCGGCCTGCACTGCTTTGTATGAAAAGACGGGCATGGTGAGTCGTCAGGCCATCACGGCATAGCCGTCGGTTCCTTCGTCCTTTGAGACGCGCAGGACTTCGGCGGCGGTGGTCTCGCCGTCGCGGACGATCCGCCAGCCGTCCTCGATCAGCGTTTTCATTCCCTCGCGCTTTGCAGCGTCCTTGATCTCCACGCTTGAGCCGCCGCGGAGCAGGATCGTGCGGATCGGGGCGCTCATGGTCATCAGCTCGAAGATCGCGCGGCGTCCGGTGTAGCCCGTCATCCGGCAGCTCTTGCAGCCGACGGAGCGGAAAATCGTGGCGCCGTGCAGCGCATCGACACGTTCCCGCAGCGCCGCCGTGCGCGCGGTCGTGTCCTCCGCCTTGCACTCCTCGCAAAGCACGCGCACGAGCCGCTGCGCGACGACCGCCTCGAGCGACGACGCGACCAGATACGGCTCCACGCCCATGTCCACGAGCCGCGTGAGCGCGCCGGGCGCGTCATTCGTGTGGAGCGTGGAGAAAACCATGTGGCCGGTCAGCGACGCCTGCACGGCGATCTGCGCGGTCTCCTGATCGCGGATTTCCCCGATGAGCACGACATCGGGATCGTGCCGCAGGATCGCGCGCAGGCCGCGCGCAAAGGTCATGCCGGCCTTTTCGTTGACCTGAATCTGGTTGATCCCCTTGAGCTGGTATTCCACCGGGTCCTCGATGGTGATGATCTTGCGGACCTCGTCATTGATCTGGTGCAGCGCGCTGTAGAGCGTCGTGGTTTTCCCGCTGCCGGTCGGGCCGGTGACGAGGGCGATGCCGTGCGGCATCTCCAGCACACGGTCGAAAATCTCCCGGTCACGCTCGGCCATGCCGATGCCGCTCAGGCCGATCATCCCGGAATTCTGCCGCAGGAGGCGCATGACGACCGCCTCGCCGTGCAGCATCGGGATGACCGATACGCGGATGTCCACGTCGCTCCCTTTCACGCGAATCTTGATGCGCCCGTCCTGCGGCACGCGCTTCTCGGCGATGTTCAGGTTGCTGAGGATTTTGACGCGCGAGACGATCGCCGGCTGGAAGCGCTTGATCTGCGCGGGCACGGGCACCTCCTGGAGCAGTCCGTCGATGCGGTAGCGGATGCGCAGCTCGTGCTCAAAGGGCTCGATGTGGACGTCCGACGCACGGAGGGAAATGGCGTCGCCGAGCACCTGATTGACGAAGCGGATGATCGACGCGTCCTCCGCCGCCTTGTCGAGGTCGCCGTCATCGCGGTGCTCGTCCGCGACGACCTGGAAAAAATCCTCCTGCTCCAGGAGGTTGAGCGTGTCCGCACCGACGCCGAGGTGCTTTTTGATCTCGCGCTGGAGCGCCTCGCTGGGGGCGAGGACGGGTACGAGTTTGAGATTGGTGATCGCGCGGAGGCTGTCGAGGCCTGGTGTGGCGAAAAGCCGGCTCACCGCGACCTCGATCACGCCATCGGTTTCGCGCAGCGGGAGCAGCTCCTCCTTCAGCAGGATGCGCGCGGGGAATCGCGCGAGCAGCCCGCGATCCGGCTCGATCTTGTCGAGCGGCGTGTAGCTGAGCCCGTACTCGCCGGCGAGCCACTGGAGCACCGCCTCCTCCGAATCCGTATGCACCGCGCTCCCCCCCAGAACCTCGGCGTCCATGGCGGAGAGCTGTTGGCGCTCCACCATGGACGACAGGAGATCCTGGCTTGGCTCGGACGTTTCGGTTAGAGGGGTGCCAGTCACGCGAGGCGAGGTTATTCGAGGATGCCCATCGAGACGAGCACGGCTTCCTGCCGCACGGTCACGACTTTCTGCAGCTCGGCGCGCGCGGCGACGAGCTCGGCGGCGCCTTTCTTCCGCACTTCGCGGACGGCGGCGAGCTTGGCCTTGAGGTCGTCAGCGGAGGTGGTGTCGCTTTCGAGTGCGGTGCGCAGCGCATCGCTTTCCGTGGCGCCGGGACGCGCAGGCTGGTCGGACGGGGTGCCGGCATTGTCGCCGCCGCCGCGCCGCCCGCCACCGCCGAAGCGGCTGCCCATCGCATCGCGCTGTACGGTCTGCACTTTGTCAACGAGCGGCTTGAGGACGGTCCACTCCTCGTCGGTGACTTTGAGGGAGGTTTTCAGGCGGTCATTCATGCGCTGCATGAAGTCCTGCATATTGCCGCCCTGGCCGCCGGGGCCGCCGCCGCGCTGACGTCCGCCGCCGGGGGCTGGAGCGGGATCCTGGGCGATCGCGAGGATGGTGGATGCTGCCAGCGTGAGGGCTGTCAGGAGGATGGTGGGTTTCGATTTCATGTTTGGTTTGCTGTTTGGTTTGCTGCTGTTGTTGTTGGGCCGCGCTGGGCGTTCGGAGAAAGCGGGAACCGCCGTCTCGGATGGCGGGTTTCGAGACAATGAACACCGGCATTGTTAAGCGCCCGTTGGGTGCGGCGCGGATAATTGTTAAGAGTCGGTTAAGTTTGCCGCGCTCGGCCCCCGATTTGGTTACCCTGCGCCTCTGCCAGCCTTCGCAAAGTGATCCCACCCTCTTCCACTCCCAGCCCGCGCACGCACTCCGCCGCCTCGCGCGTGCTCGTGATCGACGATGACCGCGAACTCTGCGCGCTCATCAAGGCCTACCTCGATCCGCTCGGCTATGAAGTAATCGCCGAGCACAACGGCCAGGCCGGCGCGGACCGCGCGCTTGCGGAGAGATTCTGCGCCGTGATCCTCGATGTCAACATGCCCGGCATGGACGGCTTCGAGGTGCTCAAGCGCGTGCGCGGAAAGTCCGACGTGCCGATCCTCATGCTCACCTCCCGCGGTGAGGAGACGGACCGGATCGTCGGCCTCGAGATGGGTGCCGACGATTATCTGCCCAAGACTTTTTCCAGTCGTGAACTCCTCGCGCGCCTCCGCGCCGTCACGCGCCGGACCGAGCGCCCGCCGGTTGCCGGCGCGGATCGCATCGAGGCGGCGATCGTCGTCGGGCCGCTGCGCATCAACCCCAACTCGCGCGTCGCGCTTCTCAACGGCGAGCCGCTCACGCTCACCGCGCTGGAGTTTGAGCTGCTCGCCTCGCTGGCCCGCGCGCGGGGCCGTGTGAAGACGCGCGAGCAGCTCATCGAGACGATCGCCGAGCGGAACTACGACGGGCTCGACCGCTCGATCGACGTGCATATCTGGTCGCTCCGCAGGAAGCTCGGCGACGATCCGAAGAACCCGGCCTTCATCCGCACGGTGCGCGCCGTCGGTTATATGCTCATCAATCCCGACGATGTCTGACGCGCCCTCACCGCGGCGCGTTCGCCTGCCGCTCTACGGCAAAATCCTCGTCTGGTTTTTTCTCAACCTCGTCATCGTCGCCGCGGTCGTCGCGCTGCTCTTCAACGCGCAGTTCAATTTCAACCTCGATTGGTTTTTCTTCACGGGTGCGCGCGACCGCATGGAGGCGGTGCGCGATCTCATAGTCGGTGAACTCGACACCACCCCGCCTGACCAGTGGCCCGGCGTTTTGAAGCGATACAGCGTCGCGCACCGTGTCCGGTTCGGACTTTTCGATGACGACGCCAATCCGCTCGTCGGCGACACCGCCGACCTGCCCGAGGAAGTGCGCCAGCGCATCTTCGAGCGCCCACCCTGGGGACAGTCCTTCGGCGTGCGGCCCGCGGCGACTCCCGAGCCGGCGGCTCCGCGCTCCACCGAGCAGCGCCGCCGCTGGCCGCGCCCGCCGCTGCGTGCGCTCATGCGCACCACCGACCCCACGCAGTACTGGGTGATCACCAGCGCCCGCCTCGACAATATGATGGCCGGAGATCCGATGCGGGTCGTCCTCGTCGCGCGCTCCCCGTCGCTCAGTGCGGGCGGATTGATCTTCAATCCGACACCGTGGCTCGGCCTCGTCGCGGGAGTATTCATTTTCTCGGTGGTTTTCTGGCTGCCGCTCCTCAGCGGCATCACCCGCACCATCGGCCGCATGATGCACGCGACCCGGCAGATCGCGGAGGGGCG
>JAYTML010000598.1:0-2624 GCA_043728655.1 Chthoniobacter sp.
TGCTGGTCGAAGCGCGCCCGCTGGCCGCCTTGCGCCCAGAATCCGTGGCACCCGATAGGCGCGAAATGTCCGCCCTCTGCGGTCTGTGCATCGAGCAGCCAGCGCAACGACGAGAGGCCGATGTCGAGCATGTCGCCGTTGGACGTCCAATGGCCGCTCAGAATCAGCGCGTGGGAGAGCTTGGCATTGTCGTAGGTGGCCGTCCGCTCGAACCATTGCCAGCCGGGTGAGGAGTTCGCCCGGAACAAGCCCACGAGCTGGCCGGCGAGCACGTCGCGCATCTGGCTGACGGCGCGGTCGCCCGCGAAAGTGCGGAGATACTCGTGAATGGCGAGCAATGCGAAGGCCCACGCCCGCGGCGAACTGAAGCGCGCGACCGGCGGCAGCCCGCGCTGGAAAAGGAGCGCGCAGAGATTGCGATGCCCCTCGTCGCGGGAGCGCCCGAGCGCAGTGCCCACGGCCCACAATGCCCGCGCGTGGCTGTCCTCCGAGCCCGCCCGCTCGATCCACTCGCGGTGATGGTTCATGAAGTTGCGGAACCGGCAGGTATTCGCGTCGAAGGCGTACCAAAGAAAGGCGAGGTAGCTGCTCGACAGCCTTTCGATCTCGGCGGACGCGTCGCCCATCTCCCGCAGGAGCACGGTGAAGATGAAGGCGCGCGCGTTGTCGTCCGTGCAGTAGCCCTCGTGGTAGTTCGGCACATTGTAGATGGCGTGCTGAAAGATGCCGGTGTGGTCGCTCATCTTGAGGAGGTGATCGAGCTTCAGCCGCGGGACCGGGTAGTTCGCATTCTCGATCTTGCGCACCTCGGCCAGCTCCATCGAAGGCACGCTCAGACTCGCGCGCGCCTTCTCGAAGCTCTCCATGTAACGCCGCGCGACCACCGGCCAGATCATCTCGCGCCCGGCTTTCCACGCGCGTTTCCGCATCGCGGTCATCAGCGTCGGGTTCGAGAGATAGTAGTTCACGCCCTCGGCGATGGCCGGAGCATCGCGAAACGGAACGAGCACGCCGCGCTCACCGGCAAGCAGCTCCTGCGCATGCCAGTAGGGCGTGGAGATGATCGCCTTCCCGGCGCCGAAGGTGTAGGCCAGCGTGCCCGAAGTGACCTGCGCCTCATTGAGATACGGCGTGATATAGATGTCCGCCGCGCCGATGAATTCCTTGAGTTCCTCCAGCGACACGAAGCGGTTGTGAAAGATGACCCGGTCCTTCACCCCCCGCTTTTCGGCGAGCTTCTCCAGCTTCCGCCGATACGCCTCGCCTTCGTGGGCGATGAGGTGCGGATGCGTAGCGCCAAGCACAAGATATACGATGTTCGGATGCTGCGCGAGGATCGCGGGCAGCGCCTCGATCACATGCTCGATGCCCTTGTTCGGCGAAAGCAGGCCGAAGGTGAGCAGCACGGTCTTTCCCTCCACACCGAAGACGTCCTTGAAAAAATTCGAGTCGATGAACGGCATGTCGATCACGCCATGCGGTATGAGATCGATCTTCTCCGGAGCCACTCCGTAGATGGTCTCCAGCATATTCCGGCCGCGCTCCGCCATGACGATGAAGCGGTTCGAGAGCGCATCGAGCTGCTCCATGACTGCGCGCTGATCGGCATTCGGCTCGCTCAGGACTGTGTGCAGCGTCGTCACCACCGGCATCCGCACCTCGCGCAGGAAGGCCAGCAAATGGCTCCCCGCAGGGCCGCCATAGATGCCGAACTCGTGCTGCACCGACACGACCTCGACGTTGTTGATGTTCAAAAACTCCGCCGCGCGCCGATAGGAATCGAGCTCCTGCTCATCGATCTCGAAACGGACGCGCTCCGGGTAGTCATAGCCCTCGGGCCGGTCATTTACCGATCCGACGATGCAGTGTGCCGTCGGAAACTCAGCCGCGACCGCCTCACAGATGTCCGCGGTGAAGGTGGCGATACCGCAGCGGCGCGGCACGTAGTCGCCGAGAAAGGCGACATTTCTGGTGTTGGTTGGATATTCCATGGCGTCGAAGATCGAATTATTTCGAGCGCCTCACGGTGGCAGCGACATGGCACCCGCGACACAGCGGCGGGAAGTCCTGGACGAAACGCGGCCACCGTCCGGCCTGACCCCCGCCCGGTCAACCCGCATCGCGAAATCCGCCGGAGACAAGGCAGGCTTCCGACTTTGCATTCGCGGAATGCGGGCCGACTGCATACTTTCCCGCCTCGCCATGCACCCCCGACCTTGTTTCGCCGCTCTCGCCGCGCTCACGCTCGCCGCTTTCCCCGCCGCTGCGCAGGAGCCTGCGCCGCCGGTAGCGGACTCCGTCGTGGTGGATGCGCCGACAGAGGCCGTCATCAATGGCGCGCTGCGCTATCTCGCCGACCAGCAGAATGGCAACGGCTCGTGGACCGCGCAGGGGCGGAAGGGCGAACATCCCGTGGCGATGACGGGCTACGTGCTGATGTGCTTTCTCGCCTGTGGCAATCTCCCGGAGGAGGGCGATTACGCACGGCAGGTCAATGACGGGATGAAATTCCTGCTCGATTCCATGATGCCGGACGGGACATTCCGCGGCGTGGACGGCGGGAAATACATGTACAACCACGGCATCGCCACGCTCGCGCTGGCGGAGATCTACGGGCAGACGAA
>JAYTML010000599.1:0-8248 GCA_043728655.1 Chthoniobacter sp.
CTCGTATTTCGCGAGCGCGGCCGGTTCCTGGTGCTCGGCGAGGTAGCGGAAAATCTGGCGCGTCCGCTCGGCGAAAGGCCTCCACTCTTCCTCGGCGGCGCCGTTCGTTTTCAAAAGATAGGTCGCGTAGTAGTTCGCCTTGCCCAGCAGCTCGCGGACGGCGCGGGTGATCTTCGCGTCGTCGCCATGAATCAGCGCGGACTCCTGCAGCAGCACATTCAGGTCGGTGATGGCGCCGACGACATCGAGCATCTCCAGCCGCGCCTTCGCCTTCGCGAGCCGGATCTGGTGACGGACGAGCGGCTTCTCGTTTGCGGGCAGTTCGGAGGTGAGCTTCCCGTATTCCTCGATGACCAGCTCCCAGTCCGGCTCCTTCGCCTGCTCCAGCTCACGGATCGCCGCCACGTGGACGCGCGCCTTTTCCCGCGTCATCTGATTCTGCCCCTCGTTGAAATGGTAGTAGAGCACGGCCACGGGGAAGAGCAGCCAGAGCAGGGTGAAAAACTTTCTCATCGCGCGGTCAGCGCGTCTTCTTTCGCGCGCGCTTCTTGCACTTCGGCGACCTTCCAGTCGCTGCCGAATAACTCCAGCGCGACCGGGATCAGCGCATAGACCGCCGCGCCCACGGCCATGGCGAGGACCGCCCACTCAGCGCGGCTCAAGCCCCGCTGCGGCAGGGGCGCGGTCACCAAGAGATCGCCGAGCGCGGTGGTCGGGAGATGCTTTTCATTTACGTCGGTGTAGGTGCCCATGAGCGCCGTCGCCACCGTCTGCAGCGTGTCGCCTTCCTGTCGCGACTGGTGCCCGTCGATGAAGCTGCCCTTGTGCGGATTGCCGAGGCCGAGGATGAGGGCTTCCTTCACCGATTTCGGCCGCGGCGTGATCGGCACCAGATTCACCGAATCGCCGTCGGTGAAGATGATCAGCCGCGTGCTGCCCTCCGGGAAGTCGCCCGCCAGCTTCACCGCCGCATTGATCGCCTGGCCGAGATCGGTCTGGCCCAGCGGCATCGCGTAGGTGAGCGGCAGTCCGTTGAAAACATTGCGCACCAGCTCGGGATCGCGCGCCTCCATGACCACCGGCACCGACTCCGTGTAAAAGCCGATGACACCGAAGCGCAGATTCCCGCTCACGCGCTGCAGGATGCCCTCGACGACCTCCCGCATCCGCGCGTGCCGCGTCTGCTTTCCATCCGGCCCTGCGTCCACCAGATACATGCTCGGCGAAAGGTCCGCGACGAACACCAGCCGTGTCGCTTCCTTGTTTCCGCCGCCCTTTTCGTCCGCCGCAGGGGCGAGCTTCAAAACCATCAGCGTCGCCAGGCCCCACGCGAAAGCTGAGAGGCAAAGCGCGCGCAGAAAAGGCACCGCGCGCGTCCAGCGATTTGCCTGGCCCGCCGGCCCGAACGCCAGCCGCCCGACCGCACGAATCCGCCGCGTGTGCAGCCATTCTGCGAGCGCCGCGAGGAGCAGGACCGCGAGTGCGGAGAGGAGCGGGATCATTCAGCGCGCCTGTCCCGTTTGGGCGCCGGGTTTTCCTCAGCTTGCGGCTGCACATTCCGGCCATGCGTGGCGCGACCGCCATCGGGCCGGGCGGGAGCGAGAGGAGACGGAGCTGTCATCTGGGTGGAAACGGGGGAGGGGGCGATGTGATCGTGCTGACCTCACAAGTCGCCCCGCAAGAGTTTCTTTGATGCGATGCTTGCCGTGACGGAACCCGATCGCCGTTTTGCCTAGGCCGTCAGCCGCGACCTTCGCGCCGGGGGCTTTCATCAGGCGCGTCACGCGCCCAGTTGGAATACAGGTGCCCACCGGTCCCGCTCTGTCCGCCTACGAGGCAGACGGCGGCTGTGCGCTGATCTCGGATTCCGGATCGGCCGGCGCGGTTTTTTTTGCCCCGGCAGTGGCACTCCAAAGGGCCATGCCCAGACCGAGCAGGGCGATGCCGCCCATGATGATATTGGCCTTTCGCTGACGGCGGGTCTCTTCGAGATACTTCGTCTGGAGCTTGCAGAGGATGTCGGTCACTGCCGTGGCGGATTTGTCGAGTTTTTCGCGCGACAGGCCCTCCATCTGGATTTTGCTCAATGGCTCCGCGAGTGCGATCTGGATGGCCACGTCGGAGAATCGGTGCCCGGCTTCGGGGCTGATCTCGGCGCTCATGAGGCCGCCCTCGTCATCGAAGATCAGCACGGCTCCCACGCTCTCTGGAAGCCACGTTTTCGCATAGCTTTTGGCGAGGCCCTCCAGCTTCTCCTTTTGCCGGGAGGGGAGGACACGGAGGGTGGGGACTGTGAGCACATAGACCCACACGTCCTGCGCGCGCGCAGCGGTCAGGTGGGCGGCGAGTCTTTCCGCAGTCTCGGGCCGGAAGACGTGCGCCTGGTCGAGGATCGGCCCGGGAGGCCGGGTCAGCAGGGGCTCCTCGGCGGGGACGGCGAGTTTGGGCACCGCTGGCGTCTTGGCTTCGTCGGGCGGCGCGGTCTGCACCGGTGGCGCGTCGATCTTGGTGTCCGTCGCGGAGGGGGCAGTCTCCTCAGCGACCGCAGCGACCACGGCGGGCAGACCGCTGATGAGGCTGGCGGCAAGCAGGCTGGCGAGGAGTCGGAGGCAGGCGGGCAAAGCGGGTCGGCGTTTCACGTTCGATCAATCTCCTTTGAAGACGGTGTTCCTTTGAAGGCGGAAGGCGGTCTCGGCGCTTTCGAAGATCTTCTGTACGGCTTCCTTGCTGGGCAGGCGGAACTCGATGGTCCGGGCGTGGGTGGTGGTGGGGTAGCTTTTTGCGACTTTCCGCCAGGCATCGGCGGCCTGGCCGGTCCTATCCGCGCCCTCCTGGAGGAGTTGCTGCGCCTTTTCCACGGTGGCTGCGCCAAAGCCGGCGGGTGCGCTCACCGTATTCGGCTCAAGGTAGTAGAAGCGCACGAGGGCCGCGCCGACGGTGTCGATATTGGCCTCGGTTACCCGGGCGGCACCATCAACGACGTACTCGTGGGTGCTGACGGAGACCACGGAGCGGAGGGCGACGCTGTAGCTGCCGCCGGGGAGATTTGCCCGCCACATGGCGATGTTCGTATTGGGGGAGGGCGTGGCCGCAGCGGGTGTCTGCGCATGCAGCGGCAGGGCGATAAAGAGAGCGGCGAGCAGCGGGACTGGCTTCATGGAAAGGGACTGTGCATCCCGCGCGCGGAAGTGCCAATGAAGAATCTCGCGGCGGGGGAGGGAGCCGGGATGAGCGGGTCCGCTTAGAATGCGCGTTCGCGATCGAGGTCCAGCGATGGGTGATCGATGCGGGTGAGCCGCCAGTCCCACGGCTGCCAGCCGTGCCGCACCCAGGCGAAGACGAACGGCTCGCCCTGGGAGTTCACTTTCTCGATGACGAGCTGTGCGATCGGGCTCCCCTCGCCGGCGATCCTGATCTGCGCCCGAACCTCCGCCGTGCGGTCGGTCACGATGAAGGAAGCGGGTTCGCCCTGGATGGTGAGGAAAAGGAAATGGCGGAAAACCTCCCGCGCCTCCCGGAGCACAAATTCTTTGTCATGCCCCCAGCGATCCGAGTAATTGTCCGCGACGAACCCTTGCATCCTGTCCCATTTCCGCCGCTCCACCGCCCCGAGAAAATGGGCGTGGTGCAGCCGCACCTGCCGCTCGGGCTGCCAGAGCCACGCGGCATAAAGCGCTGCGGCAAGCAGGAGAGCCACGGTGGCGAGGGAGCGGGTTTTACGATCCATGAGCGAGACTGAATTCAAATACCGGGAGAATGTCGCGGCGATTTTGCGCAATCCGCGCGGTGAAATCCTGATCTGTGAGCGGCTCGGGACGCGCGATGCGTGGCAGTTTCCGCAGGGCGGCATCGACTCGGGCGAAACACCGGAGCAGGCGCTGGTGCGCGAGCTATGGGAGGAGATCGGAGTGGAGGCCGGCGACATCGCCATCGTCGAGCGGCGCGGGCCGTACCGCTACCTTTACGGCCGGGGCAGGATCAAGCGCGGCTTTCACGGCAAAGTGCAGCTCTATTTCCTGTGCGAATACACGGGGCCGGACTCGCGGATCAATGTGGACACGGAGCACCCGGAGTTTCAGGCGTTTCGATGGATCCAGCCGGCCCGCTTTGACCGGCGCTGGCTTCCCGAAATGAAACGGACCGTGTATGGCCAGGTCCTCGCGGACTTCTTCGGCGTGAAAATCTAGACATCGGCACGAATCGTGTTGTCATTCGTTCGCACCTGCTCCAAATGAACCGCTCCTATGTTGACCCTTGGAACTTTTTCCGTCGTCGTGGCGGCCTTTCTCGGCTGCGTCTGGTGGGCTTGCCGGGAAGAGGAATCCTGAACGTTTTGCCAGTATTAACGGATTACGATGGACGCTGATGAAATCGGCTGGCTCAAGGCCACCGCCAACGAACTGAACAATCTGCTTCAGGTCATCTCTGAATCGAGCGAGGTGCTCGCATCGGTGAGCGGCGATCCGGAGGAAAGGGCGAAGTATTTTGCCATCCAGCGCAACGCCATTGACCGTGCGGCCCGCCTTGCCGGAACCATCGGCGACCGCGTCGGCGGATCGGTTGCCGGCGATATCTCGCAGGGCGCATCGCCCGGTCTGACCCGGGGGGAAACCGGCCTGTCTCCCGAAGTGCCGCCGCTGCCGCCAAAGCCGGACGGCGGCCCGCTGGTCCCGCCGCTGACGGGCGACGTGCGCGTCCACAATCCCTCGGGAAACCGCGAACTCATCATGATCGTGGACGACGAGGAATTCGTAACCATGCTCGCCCAGCGCGTCCTTGCCGACGAGGGCTACCGCGTCATCACGGCGCGCGATGGTTTTCAAGCGATCGACATGTATCGCAAGCTGAAGGATCAGATCACGCTCATCATTCTGGATTTCACGATGCCGGTCATGGATGGCGCGGACGTTTTCGCGGAGCTGCTCGAGATCAATCCGAAAGTCTCCGTCGTCCTCAGCAGCGGCTTTGCCGAGCAGGGGCGTCTCCAGAACATGCTGGCGCGCGGCCTCCGTGGCTTCATCCCGAAGCCCTACACTCAGCAGAAGCTGCTCGCCCAGATCCGCTCGACCCTCGACGCGCTGAAGTCCGAGAAATCCGGCGAGCGCCGGATTTTCTAAGCCGGCTGGAGACTAAGGCGGGAGGCCGCTGCGCGGGGCGAAGTCCGTTTTTTCACGCAGTCCTGGCCGCGCGTGGCATCGCATTAGCTATCTCAATCGGCATGGCCCGTATTGATTCCTTTTTCAAATTCATGAAGGAGCAGAGCGCATCTGACCTTCACCTCTCGACCGGCAATCCGCCGATGCTCCGTATCCATGGCGAACTCGTGCGGGTGGACATGCCCGCGCTGGAGAATGACGACCTCAAGGCGCTCGTCTATGAGATTGCGAGCGAGCAGAAGATCAAGGTTTTCGAGGAGACCGGTGACGTGGATTTCGGCTACGAGTACCCCGGCTTCGCCCGCTATCGCGCGAATTTTTTCAACCAGAAGAACGGCATCTCCGCGGTATTCCGTCTGATCCCGAGCAAGGTGCTCACCGCTGAGGAACTGGGGCTGCCGCCAGTGCTGAAGCGGTTCTCGATGCTAAAGAAGGGGCTGGTGCTCGTCACGGGACCGACCGGCTCCGGCAAATCGACGACGCTCGCGGCGATGGTCGACTACGCGAATCTGCACCGCAAAGATCACATCATCACCGTCGAGGATCCGATCGAGTTTGTGCATCGCTCGCAGCAGTCGCTCGTCAACCATCGCGAGGTCGGCGTGCATACGAAATCGTTCGCCTCCGCGCTCCGCGGGGCGCTGCGTGAAGATCCGGACATCGTCCTAGTCGGAGAAATGCGCGACCTGGAGACCATCGAGCTCGCGCTCACCGCTGCCGCCACGGGCCATCTGGTCTTTGGGACGCTGCACACTCCGAGCGCGCCGAAGACCATCGACCGCGTCATCGACGTTTTTCCCGCCGGCCAGCAGAATCAGGTTCGCGCCGGTCTCTCGGAATCGCTCAAAGGCGTTGTCGCTCAGAATCTATTCCGCCGCGTCGACAAGCCGGGCCGCGTCGCCGCGCTCGAAGTGCTCGTAGTCGATACGCCGATCGCGAACCTCATCCGCGAAGGCAAGACCCACCAGATCCCGGGCATGATGCAGGTCGGTAAAAAGAAGGGCAACCAGCCGCTCGACGACGCCATCATGGAACACCTGCGCGCCGCGCGCATCGCGCCGGAGGAAGCCTACGAGAAGGCGCAGGACAGAAAGAAATTCCGTGTCTTCCTCAAGACTCCGCCGGACGACCTCGACGAATAGCCGCCATGAAAGCGCGTGGATTGACCGATGACGGGGGTTTTGAATTCTCCCGAGTCGCGGAGCCCGCCACTCCGGCCGGGATCCATCCATCCAGCAATCCCACAATCCAGTCCCACACATTCCAAGCATGAGACAACCTGAACTCGACGCGACCCTCTCCGCGATGCTCGACGCGCATCCCGGCATTTCCGACCTCGTCTTTTCCGTCGGCCGGCCGTGCCAGGTCGAAAGCTTTGGCGAACTGAAGGAGGTGGAGGCGCTTGGCGCGCTGAAAAAGCTCACCCGTTTCCAGACCGAGCAGATCGCGCTCAATATCATCGGCCCGGCGCGCCATCTCCTGCGCGAACTTTCCCTCCGCGGCGCATGCGACTGCAGCTACGCGCTCGGCGAGCGGGCGCGTTTCCGCGTCAATATTTTCAAGCAGCGCGGAAGCCTCACGATCATCATGCGCAAGGCGCAGAGCGAAATGCCGACGCTCGCCTCGCTCCGCCTCACGCCGATCTTCCAGGACATGGCGCGGGAAAAGAACGGCCTCATCCTCGTCACCGGCGCGACCGGCAGCGGCAAGACGACGACGCTCGCAGCCGTGCTCAACGAGATCAACGAGACGCAGGCCGTGCATGCGGTCACGCTCGAAGACCCGATCGAATTCATGCACAAACACAAGAAGGCCACCTTCAGCCAACGCGAGCTGGGAGTGGATTTCGACACTTTCCCAAACGGCCTCCGCTCGGCTCTGCGGCAGGCGCCAAAGGTCATCCTCGTGGGCGAAATGCGCGACCGCGCGACCGTCGAGATCGCCATGACCGCGGCGGAGACCGGGCACCTCGTGCTCTCGACCATTCACACCATCAATGCCGGCCAGTCCATCAACCGCATCCTCGGCATGTTTGACCTCGCGGAGGAGACGCAGCTCCGTCTCCGCCTCAGCGAAACCCTGCGCTACATCGTCAGCCAGCGGCTCGCGCCGAAGGTCGGCGGCGGGCGCCTGCTGATAAACGAGGTCATGGGCACCAATCTCCGAGTGCGCGAGGCCATCTCGCACGGCGAAGCCGACGGGCGCAGCTTCTACGACATCATCGAGGCCAATGCGACCTTTGGATGGAGCACGTTCGACCAGTCGCTTTCACGCGCCTATCAGGCCGGACTCATCACCGAGCAGACCGCCGATCTTTACGCCACGCACAAAGGGAAAATGACACGCTTCATCGACAACGTGAAAAAGCAGCGCGGCCTCTCGATGGACGGACCCACGGGCCTGAAACTCGATCTCGAAGCCGCTGCAGTGCCTGCCGGCGGGCTGCGCTGATCTACACGGACGAAATCATGGAAACACAAAATCGCCTCGATCTGTTTGAACCCGGTGACAGCACCGCCCTCGTCTGCATCGATGTCCCCGAAGTGCAGCGTATCGTCATCGAGCAGCTGACAGCGCTCGGTCACAAGATCCACACGGGATTTTTCGTCGAGGACGTCCTCCTCAAGCTGCGGACACATGTCTATGACGTGGTCCTCGTTTCCGAGCATTTCAATGGCACCGACATCGAGACCAATCCGATCGTCGCCGAGTCCGTGCGAACTCCCGCTGATCAGCGGCGGCGGCAGCTCTTCGTGGTCCTCGGCTCGAGCTTCGTGACGAACGATGCGATGCAGGCGTTTGAGCACAGCGTCGATCTCGTGGTCGGCCTCTCGGACGTGGTGAACCTCCGACCCGTGCTGCGTCGCGGATTGCGGCAGGCGCAGGAGTTTTACGCGCCGCTGAACGCCACGCTCAAGGCGCTCGACGTCGTGTAGAGCAGCCTCCCGCCGTGCTTTTCCCGCGCACGGGCGCGGTTCGTCGTTGATTTCCACGACCCCGCTCCTACACTGCGCGCCCATGAAATTAGTGCGCTGGAAGCGCTTTATCTGGGATCTGACCGCACTCCCGCCGCTCAATCACCCGCTTCCCGC
>JAYTML010000600.1:0-2482 GCA_043728655.1 Chthoniobacter sp.
AGCCGTCCGCCCGCCTCGTCGATGCGCAGGCGCGCGGCGGCGAGGTCGGCATTGTGACGGAGCGCGTGGGCGGACGCACCCTCGACGGTGAGCGACACATCGCGGGACCAGACGCACGCGGCGCCGGCCAGCAGGAGGATGAAAGTGGGAAGTGTCTTTTTGAGCATGGTGAGACGGGAGCAAAGGTGGAGAGACGCGGGCGCGAAAACGCCTGCGGGGGGAGGAAGCGAATCCCGAGCGGGAAGCGCCTAAGCGAGGACCGAGGGGCCGCGCACCGGCAGCGCGGTGCGGACGACGAAGATCCAAAGCTGACCGCGTGGCGGAGAATCCGGCGGGGCCATTTCCGCAGGCGCACCCTCCGCTGCACGGAGCGCGCTTCGGAGCCACTCCGCGAGCAACTCGATCTCGTGCAAAGCCGGAGCGCCAATTACAAAGGCCGCGAGAGACGAAGGATTCACGCCCGCCTGGATCATCTGGCACGGCTCGCAGCCGCCGCCCGCCGGGGTGCCGTGGCAGGGTTCGCCGTCAGTCGTCGCGGCGCATTCGGAAGAAATCTCCGACATCGCGCCAGCCAGCCCGCAATGCGCCGATGCCGGCATCCAAGCCAGCAGCAGCAGACAGGCGATAAGCATGTTCACGCGACGCATTAGGGCGCGAAGAGACTGCCACACGAGGAATTTGGCAAGGCCGAATGCCCCTCCCACATCCCCCATCCTCTCCGTTCGCCCGTCCTTTCCATGTCCGAGATTTCAGATAAGAAATCGGCCGCATCTCGGCTCTCTACTCCGCAGCCACTGCCGCCCCCGCATGCCCCGCCGCTCATTCATCACCGCCGCCTGCCTTTTCGCCATCAGCGGCGTTGCGCTTGCCGCGCCGGATGCCGCTGCGCTGGACTTCTTTGAGAAAAAAATCCGCCCGCTGCTGGCCGAGCGCTGCCTGGAGTGCCACAGCCCCGACAAGAAAGTGAAAGGCGGGCTGCGGCTCGACACGCGCGATGGCTGGCTGAAGGGCGGCGACACCGGCCCGGCCATCGTGCCCGGCGAACCGGACCAGAGCCTCCTCATCACCGCCGTGCGCTACAAGGATCGCGACCTACAGATGCCGGAGAAGCGCAAGCTGCCCGACGCCGAGATCGCCGTGCTGGAGGAGTGGGTGAAAATGGGCGCGCCCGATCCGCGCACCGGCGGTGCAGTCGCGAAAAAGCAGACCGGCCTTTCGCTCGATGACGGGCGCAAATTCTGGAGCTACGCCCCGGTGACGCAGCCCGCGATTCCCGCGGTGAAATCGAACGCGTGGCCGCGCGGAGACATCGACCGCTTCATCCTCGCGCGGATCGAAGCCGCCGGCGCGCAGCCCGCAGCCGACGCCGCGCCCGCCGCTCTCTGCCGCCGCATCTACTACACGCTCACCGGCCTGCCGCCCACGCCGGAGCAGCTCGATACGTTCGCCAATTCCACACGCGGGAATCCGCATTCCGCAGTCGCCTCGCTCGTCGATACGCTGCTCGCCACCCCGCAGTTTGGCGAAAAGTGGGGCCGGCACTGGCTCGATGTTGCGCGCTTCGCCGAGTCGAGCGGCGGCGGGCGCACGCTGCTTTTCAAGGACGCCTGGCGCTACCGCGACTACGTCATCGAGTCGCTGAATGCCGACGTGCCTTTCGACCGCTTCATCCGCGAGCAGCTTGCCGGCGATCTCCTGCCCGCCGCCACTCCCGCCGACCGCCGCCGCCAGCTCGCGGCCACCGCTTTCCTCGCGCTCGGCCCCACGAACTACGAGGAGCAGGACAAGCAGCAGCTCCGCTTCGATGTGATCGACGAGCAACTCGAAACGCTGGGGCGCGCCTTCCTCGGCCAGACCATCGGCTGCGCCCGCTGCCACGACCACAAGTTCGACCCCGTGCCGCAGCGCGATTACTACGCGCTCGCCGGCATCCTCGCGAGCACGCGCACGCTCGAAAACTACACGGACAATGTGGCGAAATGGATCTCCTCCCCGCTGCCGCTCGACGGCGAGCAGGAGGGCGCGCTGCTCGCCCACGAAGGAAAACTCGCCGCGCTTCGCAAGGATCTCGACGCCGCCAAGGCCGCGCTGGCGCAGGCTTCCAAGGCCACGACCGAGGCGACCGGGCAGCCCGGCACTTCGGTCGCCGCCGACAGCCTTCCCGGCATCGTCATCGACAACTCGCAGGCCAAAGTCGTCGGCGACTGGATCAGCTCCACCCATGTGCGCAGCTTCATCGGGCAGGACTACCTGCACGACGGAAACGCCGGCAAGGGGGGGAAATCCATCACCTTCACCCCGGCGATACCGAAGTCCGGCCGCTACGAGGTCCGGCTCGCCTACACACACGCCGCGGCTCGCGCAAAAAACGTGCGCGTCCATGTCCTCCACGCCGACGGCGAGGACGATGTCTTCGTCGATCAATCCCTCCCGCCGCCGATCGACGGGCGCTTTGTCTCGCTCGGAAAGTTCCGCTTTGAAA
>JAYTML010000601.1:0-6351 GCA_043728655.1 Chthoniobacter sp.
AGCCACTACAAGCTCGCGCTGCTCTACGCTGACAAGCTCAAGAGCCCGCTCGACGCGATCCACCATCTCGACCGCTACCTCGCACTCGCTCCCAACGGCGCCCACGCGACCGATGCGAAAAACCTGCGAAAGGCGGATGAGACCAAGCTCCGGCTGGAACTCGGCGACGGCGCTCCCGTCACCCAGACGGAGGCCGTGCGGCTAAGGAACGAGAACCAGATGCTTCGCGAGACGGTCGCCGGGCTTCGCAGTCAGAAACCGCCCCCGTCCGCCTCGATCGTGAAAGGTATGCCGGAGAAGAAACCGATCCCGCCCGGCTCACGGACATACACCGTGAAAAACGGCGATACCCTGGCCAAGATCGCGCGTGAGTTTTACAAAAGCTCCGCCCGCGCGAAGGACATCCAGGACGCGAATTTCAACCAGCTCGGCGGCACGGTGAAGATCAAGTCCGGCATGGTCCTGATCATCCCGAAGTAGAGCGCGGAAGCGGCGGTTGAGGCGCTCCGTCCATTGGATTCACTACCGCGACGAGGATAAGGGGCCCCACCCATGCGCTCACGCATCGATGGGCGGAAGGAGCACAGGGGTCGATTGGTTTGGAAACGCGCCGAAAGATTTGCGTCTCGGAAATACAGGAAGGCAGGGACGCCCTCAAACTCCAGCGCGTACGCGTCCGTTTACCGAGCCGCGTCAATCAGTCCCGAACTGGCTCACGAGCTCCAAAATAGGTGATGCCGCGAAAAGACAGGCAGGCCGCGTATGGCGGCGAATCCGTAAGATAGCCACCCCGATCTCCGACCTATCCCGTAGTCACTCAGAGCGCGCAGCAGGTGAATGTCGGATTCGCGCAGATCACGTCGGATATTGCCCGGTGACGTATCTCTCCAGGTGCTCGATCGTCGCCGCCTGCGCGGAAAGCGTCCACCGCACGAGGTCGCCGATCGAAAGGATGCCGACCAGTTTCTCATCCTCGATCACCGGGAGATGACGGACCCTGTTTGCCGTCATGATGGCCATGCACTCGTTGACGGTCTCGTTCGGCGTGGTGGTCAGGAGACGATGACTCATGATCTCGCGCACCGCGGTTTGCTTGGAAGACCGTCCGAGAAGAATGATCTTCCGCGTGTAATCGCGCTCCGAAATCACACCGATGACGCGGTCGCCTGTCATTACGGGAAGCGCGCCGACATTCTTTTCAGCCATAAGGACAATGGCATCGAACACCGTGGTCTCCGGTGTGATCGACCAGACTTGGGAGGCTTTCTGGGCCAGGATGGAACTGATAGAGCCAGAAATCTCCATGTGCTTGGTGGCATGGGGAACCCAAGGATGTCCGCCGCGTGCATCGGGGACACCCTTGGCCCATTGGCCGGAGGCTACTTCTTGACGTTTGCCCAGCGGCGCTTGGCGGCAGCCGCCATCTTTGCGCGGGCTTCGGCGCTGATCTTGCGCCTCACCTTTACCTTCGCGGCGGGTTTCTTTTCCGTCGCGGGAGCGGGAGTTTCGCCTTTGACCTTTGCCCAGCGTGCCTTCTGCGCCGCTGCGATGCGTGCGCGTGCTTCCGGCGACAGCGTGCGCTTGCCTTTCTTCGCGGGCTTTGCGGCTGCCTGCTTCGATTTCGCAGGGCTGGAGGGCGCTGACCCACCGAGGATCGCAGCAAGTTCGGACTCGAGCTTCTGAATCTGTTCGGCGACGACAATGGCGCGTTGGAGTGTGGCGATGGTAGAATTGTGGGTTGACATGAAACGACGACTACTACCTCAGGCGGATAGGTCAACTCTCTAATGCGCGGAAGTTAATGCTTGAGCATCTTTCAAAAATCCGGCGTGATGCTGCCATGCCTACTCCAAAGAAGCCCGCCGCCAAGCCCGCAACCCGCAAACCCAACGCCGCCTTGATGAAGCCCGTCCAACCCGACGAGGCGCTTTCCAAGGTCGTTGGATCGAAGCCGCTGCCCCGCGGCGAACTCACCAAGAAGCTTTGGGATTACATCAAGAAGAACAAGCTTCAGGACGAAAAGAACCGCAGGAACATCAATGCCGATGAGGCCCTGAAAGTTATCTTCAATGGCAAGAAGCAGGTGACGATGTTCGAGATGACCGCGCTCGTCTCCAAGCACGTCAAGAGCTGATCGGAAAGTGACGGCGTCTAACGCCGCGCGAGCGATCGCCTGGGAGCGCATTTGGAACATCTGTCGGACCCTCGATCCCTTCTGTCTATCCGGCACGGAGAGAATGGGTAGCCGGATCGTGCTGGGTGTCGCCATCTTCTTGTTCCTGACTGGGTGCCAGACTCCCGGGCATCGCGCCGCCCGGCTTCAAGCGGGGATGTCTCGATCCGAGGTGTTCGCGCTGCTCGGCCCACCGATGGCGGCCGTCCACAACGGTTCGCTGGAGGTGCTGCATTTTGACCTCACCCAGCGGGATCGGGGTGCTCCGCACTCCGTCTCGGATTCCTGTTACGTGATCTTCGGGCGCGACCGCCGCGTCCAATCCTTTGGGCGGAACTGAGCGCGTGACGACGCCGCGCCCGCAGACGGCCTAGTTGAGGACGATCCGGGGCTCGATCCAGGTCGCCCAGGCGAATTGGTTGCGGTCGAGCGGGTCGATGAGGAATTCAATCGCGACTTCTTTTCCGGCCCAGGACGCGAGGTCGATCTCGACGCGCTCGGACTCCATCCCGGCGAGCTTCTTGTCGAAGACGGACCGGCCGTCGATCTTCACGGCGAAGCCCGCGCCCTTGCTTTCGGCGTGGTTGAGCAGCGCGGTGAAACGCAGCGCGCATCGCTTGCCGGCGGGCACAGTCACGCGCCATGTCGCACGGCTGAGGCCATGCGCGTTCGGGTGCTGCTGCAGCGCGGTCGCCATCCAGCCGGCATCCCGGAGAATGCGCCGGAACTCGAGGGCCATTGTGTTTTCCACCTGCGCTGCACGGCGCTGGGCCACGAAGTCGAAGATCACGCCGGCGGTCACGCGGTCTGGCGGGGCGGGGGAATTGTCGAGCTGGGTGGCGATGAGGTTTGACCAGTCCTTTCGGCCCACGATCGGAAGGGCGAACGCGAAGGCGGCATCCTCCCCTGGCGTGCCGGCTTTTTGAAAGGTGTCCCAGATGATGCGCTTTGCGCCCATGCCATGCGGGGCTTTGGAGTCGTATTCGCGCAGGCCGAGGAGGAGGCCGCCTTCGTTTGGATGATCGACGTGGCGGTGGTAGATGAAGGACTCGATTTCGGGCATCGCCTGGATGCGTTTCCAGGCGTAGGCAAACGCGGCGGCCTGCACGGTCTCGCCGTCCGCGCCTTTGGGCCGGTGAAAGCCCTGCTCGGTGAGCGCGATGCGGCGGGTCTGGCCCGCGTAGAGAAACTCTGGCTGGCGCAAAAACGCGGTCAGGACTTCGAGGTTGTGGAAGGTGATTCGCGGCGCGTCGAGGCGGAGCGGAGCGGTTTTGTCGTTCCAGAAACGCGCATCGAAAAGGCTCTCGGGATAGGGGTGAAAGGCGAGATGCCAGGGGTAGTCGCCCGCGCGTTTCGCCTCGGTGGCGAGGCCGCGCAGCAGGATGATGCCGGGCATTTCGCGCTGCGCATCCTCGCTGCCGCCGCGGAGCGTCCAGTGGTGCTCCATGGAGATGTAGATCTGGAAGTCGCGATGGGTGCTGCGAGCGGCGAGGTCGGCGATGCGCAGGGCGGTGCTGTATTCGCGGATGACCACGTCGTCGCTGGTCAGGCCGAGATTGTACCAGGCCCAGTGGCTCTGGACTTCGTTGCCGATGACGAGGCCGGTCATCCGCCCGTGCGGCTCGGCAGGGTCGGTGTAGCGGTCGATGATCCAGTGGGTGATGGCGCGGTAGAGAAAGAGGCCTTCCTCCGTCGCGGTGTTGAAAGCGACGACGCCCGTGGGCACGTCTTTGACGGGCGTGAGCGGGTGGACGAGGGGCGAACCAACGGAGCCGGGGTTCGTGGCGGTCGGTTTGCGCACGTAGTTCAGCAGGATGCCGGTGATGCCGAGCCCCATTTCGGTGTGCGCCTTGATCTCGCTGTCGAGCGCGGCCACCCCGGAGCGGTGCATACCGACTTTGCGGCCCTCAAACTCGAAGCTGAGGGTGGGAATTTGGTTCGCTGGATCGAGCAGTTGGGCGATGTTGATGTTCTGATTCACCTGCCGCGCGCCGGTCGCGGCGAGGTCCGCGTCATCGACGATGCAGGTGAGGCCCTTCTTGCTCTCCGGCCGCTTCAGCGACTGGGTGCGGATGGGGAGCGCGGAGAAATCAGTCACGCATTGTGCCCCGCCGAGCGGCTGGTGGGTGGCCGCGTCGGCGAGAAAAAACTTCGCGTAGAGGCGGTCGCGAGCGCCGTCGAAGCGCGGAATCTCCGCCGTGCCGGTTGAGGCATCGACCACGGTGAGCGTCCGCGTTTCGCGCGCGAGATTGGCGGCCGTGTGCAGCGGCTGCTCGCGGATCTCCACGCGCCCGGTTTTTGGCAGCACCCACCTGAGACGCAGCGACTGCTCGGCGACGCCGATTTTCAAAACCGGGTCAGCGGCCAGTGCAAACGCGGAAAGGAAGACGAGGGCCGAGGCAATGAAGGCGGTGAGAACGCGCAAAGGAAAGAAGAGTGAGTGGTAAGGGAAACAGAGAACCCGTTACTTGCTTCGATACCCGGCCGCGTCAAGCAACCGTCCGGTTTCCAGCGCCCGCCGGGAGCGCCCTCTACTGAATGACCGGCGCCGCGCCTTTCAGAATCTTCAGCGCGAAGAGCAGGCCGCCGGGGACGAGTTCGTAAAGCGGGTGGTCGTGAAAGAGGATGAGATACTGGCGCAGTTCATAAGCGCAGAGCGCGGCCACGAGCGTCGCCAGCGCGAGCGGCTGGCGCGGGCCGAAGCGCTGGGTGAGCTGCGCGAGCTGGCAGAAGGCGAGCAGGCGCAGGGGCATGTCCCAGATCGTCGTGTAGCGGAGATTCATCCCGTATTTCACATTGCACATGACCACGTAGGTGAATGCCATGAAGGCCGTGACATACAGCAGCGGCCGGCTCTCACGGGCGACCGAGAAGAGCCCGCCGATGGCGAGGATGAGCACGATCGGGCTCACCAGCATGTAGTCGATGAAGTAGCGGTACCACGGCCCGTCGCCGGTGCGGATCGCGTAATCCAGCGCCTGCGCCTTGCTGACGACGATCTGATAGATGTGGATGAAATTTTCCGTCCCACCGGCGAGCGTGATGAGCAGCGTGAGTCCGACGAGCGGCCCGGCGATCATGCACAGGAGCAGCTTCGGCGTGATCGTGCCCCATTTTCCCCAGCGGTTCAGCGCGAGCACTCCGCCGAGCGCGAGGAAGACAAAGAAGGCGTTCTCTTTCGTCATCACCATGCACGCGAGGCAGGCAGTGAGGCCCGCGAGCCAGCCCGCGTGGTTGGGCGCGCGCAGGTTTTCCCACAGCAGCCAGAGGCACATCAGCGCCCAGAATGCGAAGAAGCCGTCGATCATCCGATGCTGGCCGAGATGGATCTGAATGGGTGCGAAACACATCAGCGCGAGCGTGCCGAGCATCGCGCCATCGCCGCGCAGGCGGCGGGCGAAAAGCGCGGACGGGATCAGCGTGAGGATGGCGAAGAGACAGGCGACCGACTTCAGGCCGGCGAGCGCGGCGGCATTCGCCGCGGGGCCGGGCTGGTCGATGGCTCCTGCGCCAAAGAGCTGGCTCCACACGCTGCCGCAGAAGATGTAGAGGAAACGCGTGGGCGGCAGCTCGCAGATGCCGCCCTTGCTCTGCTCCTGGATGAAGTATTCGCAAATCGCCGGGTAAGCGCCGATGCCCTTCGCATTCAGCAGCACGACGTAGCGCTGGTAGAGATGCTCGTCGAATCCCACGCCCGTGAAACCCGCGGTCGGGGAGATGCGGAGGAAAGCGCCGAGCGCCAGCAGAAGCAGCGCCATGACCCAAATGCTGGCGGGTGTCCGGGGCCGTGCGGCATCGGTCGGGGTCGGGTTCGTCTCAGACATGAGATGAAATGTCTAAGCAAGCGCCGCGCCCGATTGGCCCCGTCAGTGGCACGGCAATTTCTCTACTCCGCTGCGTTCGCGTTTTTGACACCCGTCCCTTTCTCCATCCGCCGCCCATCGTGTCCCAGCTCACCCGCCTCCTCATCCCGAGCTGCCTGCTGGCGGGAATCGCGGCCGTATTTTTCTGTTTCGCGCCGTTCTCGGGCAGCGATACCGCGGCGGAATCGCTCATCTTTGAGACGCGGATTTCCGCGGCAGCGGCCGGCACTGCGCAGTTGCACTACGTCCGCAATGGCGCGGCTTCCCCGCGCGAATTCTCTTCTGCGGAGATCAAAGCGGGCGCGGCTCAGCCGG
>JAYTML010000602.1:0-2818 GCA_043728655.1 Chthoniobacter sp.
CGCGGGTCGGCGATCTTCATGCTCGCGCTGGTGTCGATGAGCTGGATCAGCGTGCGGCGGATCGTACCCTCGATGGTGAAGGCGAGCACGGGCCGCAGAAGGATGAGCAGCAGCAGAATGAAAAGCGTGATGCGCAGCGCGGTGAGCACGCGGCGGCGCGCGGGCGAGACCCATTCGCGGGCATCGCGCCAGTAGCTCCACCAGGTCATCGCGCCGAGCAGCACCGCGAGCAGGATGATCCAGCCGATCGCCCCGCTATTGCGCAGCACCAACTGAACGCCCGAGATCTGCGCGGCGTTCTCCATTTTCACACCGAAGATGCGGAGGAGGAGTTCGGTCACAGGACGGAAACGGAGGGGACGGAATTACGGAATTTTGCCAAATTACGGAAGAGGATGGGGGTAAGAAAGCGGAGGAGAGACCCGGTTACTGGGGCGGGAACGGAGGGGACGGAATTACGGAATTTTGCCAAATTACGGAAGGGGATGGGGGTAAGAAAGCGGAGGAGAGACTCGGTCACAGGCCGGGGACGGAGGGGACGGAGGGGACGGAATTACGGAATTTTGCCAAATTACGGAAGGGGTTAGGCGGTGAGGTCCGCGTCCGTTTGCTGGTCGCGATAATGGCGGGTTTTGGTGCGGAATTCGAGGCTGTCGGCTCCGAAGTTGATGAGCAGTCCGTTCTCGATTTCCGTGGCATTCAAGTAGTTCACCAATTGCCGCGAATGCGCTTGGATGAGCATGGAGACGGCTTTGTTTTCGATCAGCAACACATCGCCCGTTGCGGTGTCCCGAACGATCATGTCCGCGATGAATTCGCCGACGGTCACACCTTCGTACAGGACTGTGATTTCTTTGAACGCCTCAACCTCCACCCCGTTTCTCGAACACTCCACCACCAGCGCGTTCTGATTCACCCGCTCCGAAAAACCCGGCCCAAGTTTCCCATGCACTTTCATGGCGAATCCAATGATGCGTTTTGCAAACAAGTTTTCAGTTTTCATAGACCGCCTTTCTAACCGCTAAATCCCGTCTTCCCAATTCCGTCATTTGGTAAAATTCCGTAATTCCGTCAAAAAACTCCGTCGTCACTTCGACTGGCTCCATCGGTTTCCAAACCATGTATCCGCGACGGCGAGCACCAGCGCGAGGATCGCGAA
Source organism: Chthoniobacter sp. (assembly GCA_043728655.1). Taxonomy (GTDB): domain Bacteria; phylum Verrucomicrobiota; class Verrucomicrobiia; order Chthoniobacterales; family Chthoniobacteraceae; genus Chthoniobacter. The sequence goes on from JAYTML010000602.1 coordinate 1,160, forward strand.
TGCCAGCCAGAACTCGGAGCCGGTGCGCTCCTTTTGCAGGAGGCTGCGCAGGCTGTGCTCGGGGGACCAGCGGATGAGTTGTGCGACGCCGTCGAAGACCTTGAGGTCCGCCGGCGAAAGCTCTTCCAGCTTGGATTCGCCGGGATCGGACTGCGTGGCGAAGCGGAGCATCGGCGTGGCGTCGTCGCCGGTGCGGGCGTCGTACACGCCGGCCATGTCGGTCTCGTCGAAGCCGAGCATCGGCAGCCCGGCATTCAGCGCGATGCGGCGCAGGCTGGTCGCGTCCTTCTTCCCGCCGGGTTTGGAAAAGGTGATGTCCCTGCCGACCGTCTCCGGGTCCATCACGTAGTTGAATTTCGTGCCGACGCGCAGGTTCAGATGTTCGTCCTGCCGCGTGACGATCGCGCCGAGGATGCGGTGGATGAGCGGGACGAAAACCGGGCGGATGCAGAGGTCATTCCACGCGCTGTCGGCGGTGCTGCTGAACTGAATCACGCGCCCGTAGCCATAGGTGCGCTCCATGACCGCCGGCTGCCCGTCGGCGTAGCTGAGCACGAGCGCGGGCGGGCCGATGTCAGCGCGCGGCACGTCGGATTTGGCCGGGTCGAGGGCAAAGGCGCGGTAGAAGTTCGCGGTGGCGAGCGAGCCGGCGGCCGGGTCTTTCCAGATCGAGACGATGGGATGCTCGTAGCCTTTCGCCAGGAGGTGAAAGAACTGCTCCTGCTGCTCGGCGTTGCCGCGCGGCGGGCCGAAGGACGCGGGCAGAAAGCCGCGCTCGGTGAACAGCTTGTCGTTGTAAAAGCCCGCGCTCGTTTTCCCGCCGGGGAAGACGATCAGGCCGCCGCCCGCGCGGAGGTATTTGTCGAGCGTCGCGAGCACGCTGTCGGGCACGTCGGTGACATTGGCGAGGACGACCGCCTCGTAGTCGCTGAGCTTCGCGGTCTGCAGTTCCGCGGCGCTCACGGACTTGGTCTTGATGTAATACTTTTCGCGCTGTTCGGGCGCCACGGGGACGAGCGCGTTTCGGAGGTAAAAGACCTCGCTCTCCCTTGGCTCGACGCCGGGATCGCCATCGACGAGCAGCACATTGATCTCGCCGATGACGCGCACGGCGACGGCGCGCTGGTCGTCGGCGGGATTGCGATCCGCGGGGATGTGCGCGGTGACGGAGTGAAAGCCGGGCTCGCGGAACTGCACGAAGAGCGAGATGCGCTTCGACTCGCCGGGCGGGATGGCCTCGATGCCCGCCTCGTCGCCGGGCGGCTCGGCATCGACGCCGATGCTCACCTGCACGTTCCTCGCCTCCTCCACGCCGTAGTTCGCGACTTCGACCTCGAAGCGCACCGGCTGATTCACCGGGGCGAGCGCGCTCGACATGCGCAGGCCGGTCACACCGACGTTGTGCTGCTCGCTTTCGACGACAAGGACGAGCCGCGTCTGGATGTCCTTTTTCACGGAATCGAGCAGCGCGCGGGTGTCGGCGAGCTGTTTCCAGCCGGCGGCCTGGCCGTCGGTGATGAGAAAGATCTGCTTCACCACCGTGCTCCCGCGCTGGAGCACCTCGACGGCCTGCCGCAGAGCGGCGGGCATCTCGGTCCCGCGGTCCGAGCGCTGTGCTTCGCGGATGACTTTGCGCGCGAGCGCGAAGTCGTGCGTCGG
>JAYTML010000603.1:0-1504 GCA_043728655.1 Chthoniobacter sp.
ATGCGACTGCCGCGTGTGCACCTCGCCGGATGTGCGCGACCGGCGGACGCGGGCCTCGATCTACGTGGAGACGCCGGAGTGCGCGTGGGTCGTGGACACAGGGCCGGAATTCCGCGTGCAGGCGCTGCGCGAGCGCGTGCGGCGGGTGGACGCGGTCGTCTATACGCACTCGCACACCGATCACATCATGGGCTTCGACGACCTCCGCGTCTTCTGCCACGGCGGACGCGACCTGCCGATCCACGCCTCGGCTGAGACGATGAGCGATCTCCAGCGCGTGTTCCTTTTCGCGTTCAATGGCGAGAACCGCTGGCCGGGCTACATGCGGCCGGTGCCGCAGGTGATCGACGCGCCATTCATGCTCGGCGCAACGGAGCTGACGCCGCTGCCCGTCGAGCACGGCCGGACGCGGGTGAACGGCTACCTTTTCACCCGCGACGGAGTGCGGCTCGCCGCGTACCTGAGCGACTGCAAGACGGTGCCCGACGCGGCGATTGAACAAATCCGCGGCGTGCGGCATCTCATCGTCGATGCCCTGCGCCACAATCCCCACCCGACCCACATGAGCGTGACCGAAGCGCTCGCGCTCGCGGAGAAAGTGGCGCCCGGCCAGACTTGGTTCACGCACCTGTGCCACGACCTGATGCACGCGGAGGTGGAGGCGGCGCTGCCGGCAGGCGTGCGCGTGGCGTACGACGGGATGAGGATCGAGACGTGATGCGATTCCGGCTTTTACTGGCGGCTGTGGGTGCGGCTCTGCTGCTGGGTGCAGGGGCGAAAGGCGAGAACCCCGACACAGCGGCGACGCTGGTGATTTTCAACGAAAACGACCGCGACTCGCGGGAGCTGGCGCGCTTTTACGCGGAGCAGCGCGGCATCGCGAAGGAGCAGATCCTCGGGCTGAAGTGCTCGAAGCTGGAGGAGATCACGCGCGACGAATACGACCGCACGATCGCCGAGCCGCTGCGCAGGGCGATGACGTCCAACTTCTGGTGGAAGCTGCGCGAGCCGACGAACCCGCTCGGGCCGGTCGAGGCAAACAAGATCCGCTTCGTCGCGCTGATGCGCGGCATCCCGCTCAAGATCGCCGAGACGCCGAAATACGCGGGCGACAGCCCGAACGGGCCGCCTCCGATCGGCACGGTGAACGCCGCGTCGGTGGATTCCGAACTCTCCGTGCTCGGCCTGAACATGCGGCAGATTTCCGGCGCGCTGAACAATCCCTACTTCCGCAGCTACTCGACGTTCGCGGATATCCGCCACCCGGAGATCATGCTCGTGTGCCGGCTGGACGGGCCCACGCCCGAGATCGTGAAACGGATGATCACCGACTCGATCGCCGCCGAGAAGGAGGGGCTGACCGGCATCGCCTACATCGACGCGCGAAACATCGCCGAGGAGGGATACGCCGAGGGGGACAAATGGCTCTACTCGCTCGCGGGCGAGGCGCGCCGCCGGGGCACGCCCGTGGTGCTCGACAACGGACCGGAGCTTTTTCCCGAGA
>JAYTML010000604.1:0-1607 GCA_043728655.1 Chthoniobacter sp.
AGCGCCCGCTTGGCCTCTCCGCGCGGCACCGCCTGGATGATCCTCGCGATGATGTCGTCCACCTTGATGCCTTCTGCCTCGGCATTGAACGTCGGCACCACGCGATGCCGCAGTACCGGGAGCGCGAGGGCCGCGATGTCGTCGTCGGTGACGTGGAAGCGCCCGCGCAAAACCGCGCGGACTTTCGCCGTGAGGACGAGATTCTGGCAGGCGCGCGGGCCGGCACCCCATTCGATCAGGTCCTTCACCCAGGCTGGCGCGTCGGGATTCGCGGGGCGCGTGTAGCGCACGAGGTCGAGGACGAAGTCCATGACGTGATCGGGCACCGGGACTTTGCGGACGACTTTCTGAAGTTCCTGAATCTGCGCGCCGTTGATGACCGGCTGGAGATCGGCGGTGAAAGTTCCGGTGGTGCGGGCCACGATCTGCCGCTCGTGCTCGCGCTCGGGATAATCGACTTTCACGAGGAAAATGAAGCGGTCCTTTTGCGCCTCGGGCAGCGGGTAGGTGCCTTCCTGCTCGATCGGGTTTTGCGTCGCGAGAACGAAAAACGGCTCCTCCAGTTTCAGCGTGTGCCCGCCCACCGTGACGCTGTGCTCCTGCATCGCCTCGAGCAGCGCGGCCTGCGTCTTCGGCGGCGTGCGGTTGATTTCATCGGCGAGGAGCATCTGCGTAAAGATCGGCCCTTTTTGGAAAACGAACCGGCGGTGACCGGTCGTGGGATCTTCCTGGATGATGTCCGTGCCGGTGATGTCCGCCGGCATGAGATCGGGCGTGAACTGAATGCGGCGGAATGACAGATCCATCGTCCGCGAGAGCGAGCGGATCATCGCGGTCTTGGCGAGGCCGGGCACGCCTTCGAGCAGGCAGTGCCCGCCGGCGAGCACCGCGATGACGAGCTGCTCGATCACCTCCTGCTGGCCGACGATGAACTTGCCCATCTCCTCGGTGATTTTCTGAAAGGCATCGACGAGCATCGCGGCTGCGGCTTTGTCGTCCGTGGGAACAGCGTCGGCGGGAGGTGGGCTGGCGGGGGCTTGGGTGGACATGGTTCGGGTGTAGTAAGAATTCCGCCGGGTGGGAAACGGAAACGCCGTTCGGCAAACAAACTGCGAACGGCGTCTGAAAAGCGGCTCCCTCAGCGGGTGCGGGCGTTACGGCATGAGACTCTCGAACGTGGCACGCGGTGCCGCCTCGAAATTCATACCGGGCGCAGGGCTCGCGGCACCGGGAATCGTCGTGAACCATTTCCGCAGCAGGGGGTCTTCCCTCAACTGCCGGACCTGGAGGATTTGCGAAATGAAATCGGGCATCTGATCCCCGGCACCCGCCTGCATCCCGGTCTTCCCCGGCTTGCCGACCGCCGCCGTCACCGTCGCTCCGCCAGGCAGGTGCAGCCGGGGCATCCACGCTTCGCGGGAGACGAAAGCGAACGCCACGCAGGCCGCCGCCGCCAGAGCAGCGATGCCATTGCGAAGAAAAATATTCGGCCCGCGCATTCCCATCAGCTCCTGACGCTGCGCTAGCGTGAGCACCGCCTGCTCCCGCTCCTCCTGCTTCTCAAAGCCCTCGTCGAGCATCATCACGAGGTCGATGATCTGATACAC
>JAYTML010000605.1:0-6328 GCA_043728655.1 Chthoniobacter sp.
GAACTGCCCGCTTCGGCACCGGCGTTGCCGGACGAGAGGCAGGGGGCATTTACGATCATGGTGACGATTGGCGTCACGACGCCGGCCGAAGTGAAGAGCGGGGAGGGAGTCTAAACGTGCAGCCGGCCCGATTGACCTACTTTCGCCGAATCGCAGCGGGTGGCGCGGTGCTAGCGGCAGCATGGTGTTTTCACAGCCAGTGGACCGCTCCACTCCGGCGCTGCGAGCTGGAGCAGACCCAGGGACTCGCGGACGTTCGGCAGCGCATCGCAGACGCGCGGACGGAGATTCGGGAGGCACTGAACCAGGAGCAGGAGCAGGGGAAGATGAATGCCCGCATGGAGCTGAATTCGCTGCGCGGCGGTCAACCCGGGGAGCCGGCGCTCGTCTGGCTGCCCGCAAGGCTAAAGAGCGACCTTGCACGATTTGGGATTCAGGGAGCCGCGGTCCGGCAAAATTCGGCGGTTCCAGAGCCGGGACTGCACGGGTATGAGCGGACTTACTGGCGTCTTACGTTGCCGCCGCAGGGCGGAGCGCGAACGATGACCGGTATCCTGCTGGCGGTGGCTGATATCGAGCGGGCGGATCGCGGCCTGAAGGTTCTGGACTTCTCCTTCCAGTGCGACGCTGCGGATCCCCATTGGCCCGCTGGCGGGTTTAATATCTCGGCGCTCGTCCGGAAGTAGCCCGCTTCACATTCGGGCTTTGCAGCGCCGCTGATCGAGGGCGCATTTTTGAAAACGTAGCGTGAGTCCCTCGGCTAGCGCTCGAGTTCGGTCCACGCCGCGGTGGTGTATTGCAGCACGCTGCCAATCTCGGAGACCGCCTCGTCGTAGTGATAGTCCGCTCCGTGGCCGACCTTCACTTTTCGTCCCAGCACGGAGCCATAGAGTTGGCCGCCGTAGATGGTATCCTCCTTGTCCCAGTCCTTCGGTTTGAAGTCCACGTCCCAGTCGGGGGCATTGATCACGCCGGTGAAGTCGGCATCCGAGATGGAGATCTTGCCGCTGCGCTTTTTCGGTGAGTAGTCGTCGTCGGTCTCCTTCTTGCCGTCGGGCTTCTCGATGCCGACGAGTTGGAGGTCTCCGGAGAATCCGCTTTCCAGGATGAAGCCGCCCTTGTCCTGCCGCGTGTCTTTGATCTCGGCCTTGCCTTCGAGATAGATCGTCGCGTGGACACCGTTGGAGACGAATACCGTGCCGCCCTTTTCGATCTTCATTTCGTCGGTCACCCAGATTTCTATCCAGCTTTCAGTCACGCCGGGCGGGTTGCTGAGGACGAGTGATTCCGTCTTCTTGTCCACGCCGATCTTGCCGACTTTGTAGCGGGTCGGGTTGGTCGGACTGGAGCCGCCGGGAAGCTCCATCCCCTTGGCGGCTACTTCCGCAGCGGCCGTGGCGCTCTTTGCCTCAAACTGGGCGGCAGGTCCGCCGGCCTTGGCCTGCTTCTCCGCGATTTTGTAAGTCGCCGCGAGCGCGCTCGGAAGTTTGCCGTCCAATGTCGCGATGTTTTCGGTCACGGATGCCCACTGCGGCGCAAGGTTGGTGGGCGTGTCTGCGCTCATGTTCGTGACTTTGTTACCCTGCACGTTCTCGTAGTTCTTCAAGTTCTTGAGGCTTCCCTTGACCAGCAAATCCCCGTAGATCGTGGCGTGGTTGACGTCGAATTTTTCGAGAGGCTGGTCGGGTTTCGGTTTCTTCTTCCAGCGGTTGGCCAGGATCGTGCCGCCGTTGGGCGTGCGTTTCGAGGGGTCGTATTTACCGTTGGTTGAGCTGTCAGGGTAATTCGAGTTAAAGCCGTCGATGTAGGTCTTCTTGCTGAGCTTGAAGTTAATCTCCGCAATCATTCCGTAGCGGTAAACACTCTCCGGCTTGGCCACGATCTCGATGGTCCTGCTGGCCTGCGGCGCCGTGAGGCCGGCGCCGCTGCTCGCAAAGCCGACGGTGCGGTCCCAGACGAGGCCCAGCCGCCTGAGCTGAGTATCCCGCTTGTCGGATTGTGCGCGTGCGGCCCCCGGCAATCCCGAGAGGCCGGTGGAGCGGATCCGATAGGATTGATTCCAACGCCGGGCGGTTGAGGCCAGAGTGGACGGGACGTCGATCGTCACGGAATACCGGAGCGGTTTGCTCTCCCCGGTCTGCGGCGGCAGCGTGTCACTCGTGCGCAGGATATAGCCGGCAGGCCAGCGCCCGGTGCGGTTGATCTGCTGCACACTCTTGGGATTGCCGGCGGCATCCACGACCACCCACCCGGCCCACGCGTTGGCGGGATCATCGATCGAGGTGCGCAGCTCAGCGGTGGCCCGTTGGGCACCGGATTCCGCGGCGGCGAGCGCCTCCCGCCAGGCGGCAGCCTGGTAGCTGCTCTGGTGTCTGGATCCGACGCTGACGAGGGTGACAGCGGAGATCGACGCTAGCACGGCGACGGTGATAGCGGCGGCGACGAGTACGCCGCCGTCAGTGGATTTCGAGGCTGTTGAACGTTGCATAATGAATCAAAGACTTGGGTTGCGGGGTTGTGATGCCATCACGAAAGAGAGCGAAGGAGATGGGGCGCCTGCTTTCCGCCGGCCATATCGCATGGCGGATGACGAGGTGATCGTTGCGGTGCGGTTCGCGGCGAGAGTCAGGGTGAAATTATCCACATTGTCGGCGATCCATGTCGTGGAGGTGGTGGTGGCCCCGCCGTCCACCTGGCTCACCTCGCGGCCGATCCGGGTACCGGCCCTCAGGTAGCGGATGGTCACCGGGCTGCCGCCGTAGGTCGCGCTGGTGCGCCCGAGCGTGGGACTGTTGGGCACGTCGTCTGTCAGGTTGTTTGGAGTGCCGCGCCGGTCGTAGTAGTCCGCGAGGGTCACGGTCAGAAGGACGGATGCGGACGGTGTCGCGTCGATGCTGGTGGCATTGCGGACGTCCCGGGACATGTAATCCGCGACGCGAATCAGGTCGCCCTGGCTGCGGCCGAGCCGGTCGCTCGCTGAGAATGCGCGCTGGAGCACGATGCTCCCGGTCATCATCCCGCCGAGGACGATCGAGGCGACAGCGGCGCCAATCAGTACTTCCGGCAGGGTGAAGCCGGCGATCCGTCGGGCGTAAGCGATGGGCGGTTTCATGGAGGAGTCCTTATCTGCGGGGTACGATGGCGGACAGGGCGAGAGAACGGGGGATCCGCATCCGGCCGTCGGTCCAAGTGAGCCGAAGATCGATCCGCACCATTCTCTCATCCGCGAGGTTCGATGCAGCAGATGTGAGAGTCGCCGTGGATGCGGTCCGGGTGGCTGTGATCGCTGCGGGCGCCGTGCCGGCGACCGCGACGGGGCGGTAGGCTGAGATCCGCACGGACTCCACTGCGCCGCGCTGCTGCAACGGGACGCCTGACAGCGTCGCGCTCTTCAGGAGGCCATCCACATTTTCCGTCGTGCCGTCTTCCGGATCGGTCCAGACCTGGTCCTGAAACGAGTCGCTATCCGTCAGCGTTTCCCAGAGTGTGGACTGCAGTTGCTGCATGCGTTCCTGGAGACTCGCCGAGGCTATGGCGACATCCTGGGAGCACTGGATGATCCCCATGCATCGGCTGCTCACGAGGAAGATGGCCACCATCGCCGTGAGCACCACGACGCTCGCGACCAGGGACTCGACGACGGTGAATGCCGCGAGGGAGTGCCGGGTGCGTCTGCCGGGTGCAGGCCGGGAGGGCAGGTGCTCGGATTGCGGTGTTCGATTGGCCCCGCAGCCATCAAGCGTAACGGCAGTTTTCATTAGACTCACCATAATCAGCATAATCCGTGCCCGATGAATGCCGGTCGTGTCGGTGTGGCGGCTCGGCTCCGCCCCGAACTACAGCGCGGTGCTGTCGGCATCGGTCGCCGCGCCCAATGGCGGGATGCGCTTCCTGAGTTTTTCCGTCACCACTCCTCTGACCGCGCGAGGCGCAGGCCCAGGTCAGGACGCGGGGAGGAAGCCGTGTTTGGCGAAGATTTCCTGCGCGGCGGGGGAGAGGAGGAAGGCGGCGAAGGCCTCGGCGGCGGCCTTTTGGCGGGAGGCCTTTGGGATGGCGCACGGATAGACGATCATCTGGTGCGTCTTGGGGTCGGCGGTGGCGGCGATGCGGACTTCGGCGGATTTGCGCGCGTCGGTCTCGTAGAGGACGCCGGCGTCGGCCTCACCGGCGGCGACCTGCGCGAGGACCTGCCGGACATCGAGAAGCTCGACGAGCTTGGGGCGGACGGCGTCGGTGAGCTTCAGCATGGCGAAAACGGAGACGGTATAGGTGCCGACTGCGACAGTGCGCGGCGCACCGATGGCGATGTGGCGCACTTCCGGTTTGGCGAGGTCGGCGAAGGAGGTGACGGTGGTGCTGTCCTTCGGGACGATGAGCACGAGGGTGTTTTTGACGATGTTCCGGGTGGAGCCGCGGACGAGGAGGTTTTTTCTCTCGAGGGCGAGGATTTCCTTTGGCGAGGCCGAGATGAAGACATCGATGCGGGCGCCGGTTTCGATCTGGCGCTGGATGGTGCCGGAGCCGGTGAAATCGATGGTGGGGGAGACGTCGGGGTGGTCGCGGACGTAGAGGGCTTCGATCTCCGTGAGCACATCGCGGAGGCTGGTGGCGGCGGAGACGCTGAGCGGGGTGTCGGCCGCGGCGGGGAGGCAGAGGGAGGCGAGGAGGGCGAGAAAGGCGGGGACGAACTTCATGGCGCGCGACAATCTCTGCCATGTCTGCACGCCGCATGCCAGCGGGAGATGCGGCGTGCGGCCGACCGGGGGGAGACGGTGGACGCCGGGCGGATTGCCCGCCGCGCTTTGAATCGCACGGCGCGTGCTGTATGCAGGAGATCGTGAATTCCGATTTCGTGCTCACTGAGGAACAGATCCGCCGCTTCCGCGAGGAAGGTTTCCTCGTGCTGGATCGGATCACCCATGATGAGGAGGTGGCGCGCCTGCGCGGGATTTTCGACCGCCTTTTCGCGACGGGCGCAGGGCGGGATCGGGGCCGCCAGTTCGACCTCGCAGGCACGGACGAGGAGGGGAGCCGGCCGGTGCTGCCGCAAATCCTGAATCCTGTCGAATTCGCGCCGGAGCTGGCGGAGACGGAGTTCCGGGTGGCGGCGCTGGCGATCGCGCGGCGACTGCTCGGGCCGGAGGCGGAGCCTTGGTTTGAGCACGCGATTTTGAAACCGCCCGGATACGGGGCGCCGACGCCGTGGCATCAGGATGAGGCGCATCGCGATGACGGGGGCGTCGATTACGAGCAGCTCAGCATCTGGATGCCGCTGCAGGAAGCGACGGCGGAAAACGGGTGCATGCAGTTCATTCCGAGAAGCCATCTCGGGCCCGTGCTGGCGCACCGGTCTCCGGCGGACGACCGGCGCGTGATGGCGCTGGAGTGCACGGGCGAGTTTGAGCGCGCGCAGGCGGTGCTTTGTCCGCTGCCGGCGGGCGGGGCGACAGTGCATCACTCGCGCACGCTGCATCACGCGGGTGCGAATACTTCCGGCACGCCGCGGCGGGCGTACATCCTGGCGTTTCGTGGAAAGGTGACGCCCAATCCGGCGTTCGGCGGCTTTCGCTGGAATGCCGAGAAGGCCACGGCCGCGCAGGCGCGGAGCAGGGCGTGGGGAAATCGCGGCGGCGCCATCGGTCGCGCGATGCGGCGTGCGAAGGCCTTCGCCGCGCGTGTGCGGGGAAAGGTGTCGCGCATGCTCCGGGGCTGACGGGCGCCGAAACAAAGGTTTGCGCAGCGGGGCGGGTTTCTACTTTCTATGCGCCCTCCTTTTCCCCTTATGAAACTCCCTCTTTTCGCCGCGGCGGCGCTGCTCCTCCCTGCCGCGCTGTCCGCCCAGACGATGCTCGTGCAGCCGTACGTCCAGCCGGGGAATGGGAGCGTGCTGACCGGGACGGATGTGAAGGTGGTGGCGTGGCTGACGGATCAGACGCCGGGGGAGTTCACGGTGGAATACGCGGCGACTGGCGGGGCGATGCGGACGGCGAAGCCGGAGCGCGTGGCGCTGGATTTCCAACCGCCGAAAAAAGTCCCGCCCAAGGCGACGCCTGCACCCGCTGGCCCGGTGGCGACGCCGGCTCCGGTGCCGGGAAAACCGGCGACTCCCGCGCCGGGCGCTGCAGTGAAAGCGACGCCAGCGCCTCGGGTCGATGTGCCGGTGACGATCGAGGACGTGAAGGCGGACATCATCAAGGAGGCGTCGCCGGTGCTCGTGGAGAAGGAGCAGCACTTTTTCAAGTATGCCGCGACGCTGACCGACCTGCCCTTTGACAGCGAGGTGACGTACCGGGTGAGGCTGGGCGCGAAGGTGGTGGGCGAGGCAAAG
>JAYTML010000606.1:0-6935 GCA_043728655.1 Chthoniobacter sp.
GAACGTCAACCCGAACCCCCACTCCCACCCGAGCCGGATCAATCTCAAGGGCCTGACCCTCGCCAGCGGCTCCGCTCTTACCGAGCCGATGGCGGACGCGATCCATAACTACACGGCAAAGACGCCGGGGCGCTTCTTCAACTCCTTTGCCGACGCCCGTGTCGTGGACGCTCAGTCGGCCGGCGTCTCCGCGATGCTCGCCTACAACAAGTTCGAGCTTACCCATTTCAACCACGATCCCGACACCACGTTCTTTGGCGAAAACCGCATCCTCCTCACGACGAATGGCGACCTCGTGCCGAAAATCCTGAACCCAGACGGCACCCCCGCGAAGAACCCGGATGGCACCTTCAAATACGCCCGCGAGTTTCTCGACATCATGCGCGACGACAAGCCTGCGGGGAACCTCGATCCAGGCAACCTCGATGATATCGCGGGAGGCCAGCAGGACTGGGCCGCGAATGTCGGCGGCAGCGTCCTCGTGCAGGGTGGCAAGAACAAGCTCGATACCGTCGTCCGCAACCTCATCGAATATATCAGCAAGAAAGACTGGCCGCTTTCCCCAGGCGTCAGCTTCAAGGACAAGTATTACCCAGGCACTGCCGACAGCAGCGCCCGACTATCGCAGATCGCGATTAACATCATCGACTATGTCCGCGCCAAGGAATCGCCGACGCAGACGATCGCCCCGCTGCGCTTTGCCCTGAATCCGAATGACGGCAAGTACACCCTCCATGCGAGCTACGCCTACGGCGGCGCCAATTCCTACCAAGGCATCTGCCGCAGCCCCTACATCACCGAGATCGGCATGTGGATGGAGAAAGACCCATCCACGCCGACCCCGATTCCCTCCGGCTGGCCGGGCGGGAATATGTATAAGTGCCACTTCAAGTACGAGCTCTTTCTTCCCGAGAACTATGGCTTCGACTCGAAAGGGCTGGAACTCGTGCCGGACCAGGCGGCGAAACCGGCAACCGGAACGAAAGGTTGGTTCGCGACCTGGACAGAGGTCCGCGACACTGCCGCAGCCACCGCCCTTTACTACTACATTTCGGAGACGAGCGGCACCTGTATAAAAATGAGCGGCCACGGGACGAATGGGCAGCGGATATTCAAGGCCGACCTGGAAGGCGCGGGCGGAGCCAATGGCACGTCCCTTTTGCCTGGGAAATACGTGACGGTGACAAAGGTTTTCTACCGGGACAAATCCTACGCCCAGCGTCCCACTTTGAGCGTCCGCGGCGCCCTCTACAACGGGGTGTCGGGCTCGGATGGCCTGCTGGCCACCTCGCTGAGCCGATGGCCCCGCGTCAACATCGCCACGCAGGCCATCGCCATCAGCCTTCCGGTTGCTGTCCAAGGCACTCACACGCTGCAGAGCATGCCATCGAAAGAGGTGGACGATCCGCGTTGCAACGTCCACCCCAGCGATTGGATCGACGCATCGACCAACACCTTCGGGCAGGTCAACAAGGCTTCGACAATTGGCAAAGCGCCCACGAAGTCTCCAGTCGGAAGTCCCCAGCAGGACATAGATGCTGGCGGTAAAATCTCCGACCACAGCCTCTATATGCCGGAGCCCAAAGGCATCGGCAAAAACGGCCCCACTGGCGACAATGGACGCGTCACATCCATCGGAGAACTCGGCTATATCCACACCGGCAATGAAGCCAACAACGGCAGCACCCCGTGGCGCACCATCCGCCTTCAGCCGAATAACTACCCGACCAGCAATGTTCTCCCCGACTGGGCCTTCATGGATCTTTTCTCCGTGCCCACGACCGGAGCGACCGGGCCGACCGCGATCTACACGCCGCACGGCACCAGCGTCGCCGGCCGCATGAATGTGAACAGCCACGCTGCCGCATTTGACAAGCTGACGCGCGACCGCGGACTCGTCGCGCTCCTCACCGGCACGGGCAAGTTCCCAACGGTCGCCGCCGCCGAGTCCGCGGCGAATAACATCTACAACCGCACCCTCGCCACCGGCGTGAACAAGGGCAAAACCTACGGCTACCCTTGGACACCAACGCCCGCCGCGACCGCGCCGAACGCCTTCGATACGCCCGGCGAAATCTGCGAGATCAAAGGCGTCGCCGACACCGGCGAGAAGGACGAGGACCTCATCCGTGAAATCGCCAGCCTCATCACGGCGCGCGGCGGCGTTTTCAATATCTACACCGTCGGCCAATCACTGAAGCAGACCTCCGCCGGCAAGCTCCTCGTCATGGCCGAGCAGCGCCAGCAGGCCGTCGTCGAGCGCTTCCTCGACACGCTCAACACGGAAGACAAGGCCGACGACGTCGTCCGTCTCCGCACCGTCTATTTTCGCAACCTCACGCCGTAGTGGACGGCGACGCGGCTTTCCGCCGCTCGGCGATCAGCCACGGCGCATACATGACGAGGAAGAAAAGCACGGCGACGCCATTGATCACGGCGACATACTGCCAGCGCGCATCGGGGAAAAGATCGAGCATCGTCGCCTGCTCCGGGCGGTGGCTGAGAAAGCCGTAGTTGCCGTCCGTCAGCGCATTCACCGCGAGCGCAGAGGCGAGATAGACTTCCGACCAAAGCAGCACGCGCCAGAGCGCGAGCGGGCGCATCTTTGGCACAAGCAGGAGAAAGAGCACGCCCGCCACGATCCCGGCGTGGTCGAGGTAAAAGCCGAGCAGCCTCCACCACTCCGCATCGCTCGCGATGGCTGGCGTGAAGAGCGCCTGCACCGTCCCGCTCAGCCCCCAGAAGTAGCCCAGCTCAAAGCACGTCTGCGAGCGCCACAGCAGCGCGCCCACGACGGCGAAGAGCGCCCAGTCGCAGAGGTGCATCGGCAGCGCATCCTGCGCGGTGAGGTTTCCGTCGCAGGCGTCCTGGATCAGCGCGGCTGCGAAAACGAGGAGCAGCATTCCCGCAATGCTGCGGGCGAAATTGCGCTCAAGCAGCGGATGCGGACGCCGCCGGTGCATGGCCCACAGCATGACCGGGCCGAGGAAGGCGAGGACGAGCGAACCGATCTGGAGGGGAGACACGGGCGAATGCTTAACCCGCGGCAGCCGCTCTGGTCGAGCGCGCGGGCGCGCTCATGCACGCGGGGCCTGCCGCCTTACTTTCGCGCCGTCTTCGCGGCGATTTTCCCGCGTCCGAGTTCCAGGATTTTCCGCTCCGCGCGGGTGAGGCTGTGGATGCCGTGCTGGGAGATCTTTTCGAGGATCGGGTCGATCTCCTTGCTGATGAACTGGTCCGGGCCCATGCGTTCGAGCAGGGCGGCGCGCTGCCGTTTCTCAAAGATGTAGCGCTGGATGGCGAGCGGATTGCCGAAGCCGAGCTGCTTCACATAGACCCAGCCAAGGAGCGCGGCGGCCACCATCGCGGCGGGGCCGATAATCGGCGCCGTCAGCGTGAGCCAGCACGCCACGCTCAGCCCGACGAGCGCCATGGAGAGATACTTTGCGCGCAGGCGCAACGGCAGGACGAAGAAAAGGTGCATGGTGACCTCCAGTTCCGGGAGGATCGTGGTGAAGGCCACGAACGCGGCGGCGACGCCTGCGCTGACGCCGATGATCGGGGCTTCCGGCATCGCCAGCCAATGCGCGACTCCGCCGAGCAGACTGCCGCCCGCATAGATCGCGAGGAAATGGCGCGGGCCGACGATTGGCTCGACCTCGCGCCCGGCGAAGTAGAGCAGCAGCATGTTGGCGAGCAGGTGGAGCGGATCGTGGTGGAGCAGGGGGAAGGTGAAAAACTTCCAGTACTGCCCCGCCTGGATGCTGGCCCCGTCGAGCGCCAGCCAGTTCATGAAGAGCTGCTCGACGCTGTGCTCGCCGAGGAAAAAACCGGCCGTCATCTGCGAGGCAAATGCGCCGACGCTGAGCGCGACGAGAATCGCCGTGACCGAGGGGCGACCCGCCGACCATCGCCGGATGAACGGCTGGATTTGTCGGCGGGAGGGGCGCATACGGGCCGGAAATTAGGCCACGGATTTCGGGTTGTAAAATCCGAATCCGCGAGTCCCTTCCGGAACGGCTGGGGCGGTCAAAAAAGGCCGCCGGCGCGCCGCTATTTCAGCGCGTGGACCTCGGGCTTGAGCCCCTTGGTGAAGCCGCCGAAGCCGTACATCGACGGCTGAAAGTCGCCGACGATGGAGACGTCAGCCTTCGCGGGCACCTCCAGCCCGGTCGCCCAGTAGGCTCCATTGACGATCAGGCGGCGCAGCCCTTCGTTCGTCAGCTCGTTTGCCGCGCCCATCGTGGTGCAGAGCACCTTGCTCACCTTGCCGGTCTCGCCCTTGTATTCCCGGCTCCAGACGACCGGCATCATCGGGTCGTTCACGCCCTGCTCGGCCTTGTCGGTGGAGCGTTTCTTTTTGTAATCGGCGGGCTCCGTGTCCGGCGTCATGCCCTTGAGCACCTGGCCGCGGATGAGGATCTTCGCGTCGTCAGGCGGGTAGGCTTCATAGACGTCTGTCGTGCCAAAGACATCCGTCACCCCGCGGAGCACGGGATCGTTTTTCGCGGACTCCTCGATGATCCCCTTCGTCGCCTCCTTCTTGTGCGAGCCCCAGTGGTTCACCCATTTTTCCCCGAGCACCAGCTTGCCGAAATCGTTGAACCATTTGTAGGTGCCCTTCACGCCATTGAAGGCGTGCGTGCTCGTGCGCAGGCCGATGAAGGGTTTGCCCGCCGCGAGGTAGTCGGCGAAGTGCTTCATCTGCTCGTCCGGCAAGGCGCGGTAGCGGAGCGAGGTCAGGCACAGATCCGCGGTGTCGAGCGCCTCGATCCCCGGGATGTTGTCCTTGGTGTTCGGGTCGATCTCGCCGGTCTCCTTGTTGATGGAAAAGAGCACCGTGCATTTAAAGCCATGCCGCTGGCTGAGGATCTTGCCGAGCTGCGGCATCGCCTCCTCGCTGCGGTATTCCTCGTCGCCGCTGAGCAGGACGATGTGCTTGCCTTTGCCCGGCCCGGCCTTGCCCTCGTAGGTCACGCCGTCGGCCGCGCGGGCTGATGCGGCGAGGGTGAATGCGGTGGCGAGGACGAGCGAAGGGAGGAGTTTCATGGGGTGCTGAGAGTGGACTGAACCTTCACCCCGGCGGAAGCGAAAACCTTAGCCGGAACGATCCAGTCGGAGACGGTGTATTTTTAGCGCAGAGGCGCAGAGACGCAGAGTTTGGAATAATTCCCCCTCTCCGAATCGAACCCACCAACCGGTGATCGCCCCGCCCACTCCTTTGCGTTCTCCGCGCCTCTGCGCCTCTGCGTTAAAGCAAAAATCCGTCCGCATCGACACGGCTTAGCCGGTCTCCTCGACTTACAGCCCCAGCGGCGGTAGCGCGGTGCGCTTGGCCACGGCTTTCCATACCGGCCCGCCGCTGGCGAAAGGCGGCATGTCCTTTTTGTGGCCTGGCGCGGAAACCTCCGCGACGCGGAAAAGCGGGAGCTTTGGCTGGCCCTCGCGCGTCTCGTATTTCGCGCCTTCCTTTTCCATCATGAGATAAGCGGAGAAGTATCCGCCCGGCCGCTCGCCGATGAGGATCTCCAGCGGGTACGTCTTGCCCTGCTCGACGTCAATCCAGTCTCCCGGCATGCAGCCGTAGTTATTCGTCCCCGGATACGGATAGGCTTTTTCCTTGGGACGCCAGTCCGAGAGACTGCCCGCGTCGGGCTGCGACCAGTCGAGCACGAGCTTCCCGGCGAAACGCACGATGATCAGGTCGTCGGACTTTCCCACGAAGCGGAACCGCCCGGCCTCGGGCGCCACGACCTCGCCCTTGTAATGCACGACCCACATTTTCGGCTGCACCTTCTTTGCCAGGTCGAAGGCCTTTGGGCCCTCGTCGGCGTCCATCACCGGGATGTAGAGCTGCGCCATGTAGAGCGGCTTCGGGCCTTTGAAATACGCGTCGAGAACCTTCGGATCCCAGTTCTTCGTGAATTGCGCGACGACGCCCGAGTATTGCCCCACATCCATGCCCGAGGGCTTGGCATCGTTCTTCTGCTTCAGGTCGTAAAAGGTGCCCACCATCCCGCCGCCGCGGTTGTCGCGAAAGCCGAACATCGTCATCCCGCCGCCGCCGCCTCCGCCCATCCCGCCGCCGCCTGTGCCGCCGCCGGACCCCATCCCGGAGCCAAAGCCGCCCATGCCGCCCATCTTGTTCGCCGTCACCGTGGTCGCCGTGGGCATGGCGGGCATCTCCGGCAGCGTGAATTTCGCGAGCCCGCTCGTGCTGATGCGCCGGGCCTGGGCGGGCGCGCTCATGGAGTTCTTCTTTTTCGCCATCGAGACCTTGTGCTCCATCGCCCGCTTGCTCGGATTGGAGGTGGGCAGGCCGCCTTTGAAAGTCAGCTTCCGTTTCGCCGAGTAGCGCTGCACCACGTAGAGCGTCGCCCCGGCGCCGAAGAGCACATGCACCGCGATGCTGACGACGAGGAATTTGCTCGCGAGGATCTTTGCCCAAAAGCCGCGCCGGTTCCGCGGGGCGGGGGCTGGGCTGGAATCGGGGTCGCTCATCGGGGGCGGGGGCTGAGTGCAAGCAAGAGCCTGCATTTTGCCCGCGCCGTCAAGCATCCGCACCGCGGCCTTCGCGCCAGTTGACCGGATAGACCTATTAAGCCCGCAGTGCGCGCGGGCCGAGGATGAGGCGCTGTGTGAGCCGCACCGAGCGCCGCAGCTTGCGGCGCACCTTTCGCATCCGGCGGGTGGTGCGGACGCCCTCGACGACGACGGCGGCCACGGCCACGGCGGCGAGGACATTCAGCATCGTGCCCGCGTTCTGCGTGAGCAGGCGCGCGGCGGTTTCCACGAACTCCGGGCTGCCGAGCCCGCGCGCGGTGCTGACGGCGAGGACGCCGACCCATGCGGTCACGCTCAGCGCGAGCGTCCGCCGCAGCGCGGGGCGCACGCGATACCAGCGGGCTGCGGTGTCATTGATCCGGTCAGATGTG
>JAYTML010000607.1:0-1560 GCA_043728655.1 Chthoniobacter sp.
GCGACCGGCAACCTGCTCTCGACGCAGGCGACGCTGACGAACATCGAGGTCACGCGCTACCCCGTCGATGACTCGCCGCTGCTCATCTACCGCCTGACCGCGCCGCTCCAGTTTCGCGACTCCAGCTTCACCCTGCCCGTGGTGAAAGACGGCAAGCTCGCCGGCCTCGTGATGCGCTACGACACGAACACGAAGAACGCCGACATCATCCCAGCGCCGATCATCCAGCACTTCCTCACCGACGCCGCGAAGCCGCCCTACAAGGGATTTCCCCGCTCGGGCATCACTTCCGCGCAGACGCGCGACCCACAGTTTCGCCACTACATCGGGCTCGATGGCGGGACGAGCGGCGGGATCTACGTGACCGAGGTGCTGCCCGGCGGCCCGGCGGCTGCGGCGGGGATCGAGAAAGGCGACGTCATTTTCAAGATCGACGGCAACGCCGTGGACCAGGACGGCAACTACAAGGACGCCGACTACGGCAAGATCGGCATCTCGCATCTTTTCTCGACGAAGCACTTCGACGGCGAGTCGGTAAAGGTCACGATCTTCCGCAAGGGGCAGACGAAAGACCTCGACGTGAAGCTCGCGCACCGGCCGGTGGAGAGTTACGTGATCGAGCCTTACGTGATCGACCGCGCGCCGAAATTCTACGTGCTCGGCGGGCTGGTGCTGGAGGAGCTGTCGCGCCAGTTCCTGCGGGAGTTCGGCCCGGATTGGCAGAAGAAGGCGCCGGAGCAGTTCGTATATTTCGACCGGCAGCAGACGGAGCTTTTCAAGGACGGGCCGAAGAAAATCGTCTTCCTCAGCCGCGTGCTGCCGTCCGACCTCACGGTCGGCTACGAGGATCTGTCGAACCTCGTGGTGAAGAAGATCAATGGTGTGGAGCTGCAAAGCCTCGCCGACGTGCCGGGCGCGCTGACGAAGGCGGAGGACGGCCTGCACAAGATCGAATTCGACTCCGAGCCGACGGTCATCTACCTCGACGCCGCGCAGGTCGCGGCCAGCGAGGCGGCCATCATGCAAAAGTACCGGCTGCCGACGCTCAAGCGGCTCGAATAAATGGCGACGGCAGCCTGGGGCGCGATCTTCGACTGGGACGGCGTCATCATCGACTCCTCCTCGCATCACGAGGAAAGCTGGGAGCGGCTGGCCCGCGAGATCGGGAAGCCGCTGCCGGCGGATCATTTCACCAAAGGATTCGGGCGGAAGAATGAGTTCATCATCCCCGAACTGCTCGGCTGGACGCGGGACGCGGAGGAGATCCGCGGTATCTCGCTCCGCAAGGAGGCGCTCTACCGCGAGGTCGTGGCCGAGCGGGGGCTCAGCGCGCTGCCCGGCGTGCGCACCTGGCTCGAGCGGCTGCGCGCGGCTGGCGTGCCGTGCGCCATCGGCTCGTCCACGCACCGCGCGAATATAGACCTCTCGCTCGGCCTCATCGGGCTCGCGGAGTTCTTCTCGGGCATCGTCACCGCCGAGGATGTCTCGCTCGGCAAACCCGACCCCGAGGTCTTCCTCACCGCCGCCGCCCGCATCGCGCGTCCGCCCGAGCGCTGCGTC
>JAYTML010000608.1:0-5119 GCA_043728655.1 Chthoniobacter sp.
TTGCCGCCGAATGTCACGTCATTGGCCGAGTTGTCGGTCAAAGTCCGCGTTCCGCCCGTCAGCGTCGTAGCCCCCGAAAAGGTCAGCGCAAGACCGCTGGTGGGGATCGTCGTATTCGCGGCGAAAACGACATTGTTGCCGAGATTGCTCACCGACCCCGTGGTCGCACGAATCTGGCCGCCATTGAATGTCAGCGTGCCGGTTCCAGCCGGACCGCTCGTCGGGGCGCCGGCCGGCCCGAGGGAGCTGGCCTGCGGCACGAAAGTCATCGCCCCCGCGAGTGTGAGGCCGCCGGAGAATGTGTTCTGCACGGCGGTGGCGATGACGCCGGCAATGGCTCCCCCAAAGGTCAGCACGCCGGATTGCGACGGCACGTCCGAGATGAGCTGCGCGAGAATCAGCGTATTGGTCGTGCCGCTGTTGATGCTCCCGCCATTCGTGCCGATCGAGATGCCGCGGTTGACGTTGGTCGTCGTCGATCCTCCGGTCCATGTGATGCCGCCGCCGTCGAGGATGATGCTGTCCGCCGTCACGCCGCCCGGCGCCGTGCCAAAGGACGTCTCCGTGTTCGTGGACCAGAGGCCGCCATTGATCGTGAGGCCGACGCTCGAATTCGACGCCGTGATCGTGAACGTCCCCGCGCCCGCCTTCGTCAGCCGGAAGCCGCCGGCATTGATCTGGCTGCCGGTGGTGATATTTGCCCGCGCCGCCGATCGTCGTGGCCGATCCCATCGTGATCGGATTCGTGGAGGTGAGCGTGGAAGTATTCCCGCCCGCGTTATTCACCAGCGCGCCGGTGCCGCCAATGCCCGTGCCACTGATGAAAAGCTGCGACACTGTCTCCCCGGCGTTCTACTGGAAATCCCACGCGCCGCCAGAGTTCACCGTAATCGTGAGCGTATCGCCGACCGAGTCGGTGCCGCCTGTGGTTTGCAGGGTTCCACTGCTGTTGACGGTGATGTTTCCGCTGTTCCACCGGGCCGTGCCGTTCACGGCAAAGGTGCCCGCGTTGACCGCCAGCGTGCCGATCCCCGTCGTAATGCCCGTCGTGAGCAGGAGCGTGCCATTGCCGGTCTTCGTCAGTGCCCCGGTCACAACCGTCCCCGTCGCATGGCTGTCGGTCCACGTCACTCCGGGCGCGACATTGATCGTCGAGGCCGTGGCGATGGAAACCGCGCCGCTCCAAGTGCCGGAATTGTTCACCACGAGCGCGCCGTTTCCACCCACGCCGGTGCCATTGAGCGTCAGCGCCTCGCCGGCGACCGTGCCCGCCGTGCTGATGTCCAGCGTCGCGCCGCCCACGACCGTCGTGCCCGCCGCAGCCGTACCAAGCGCGCCCGCGTTGGTGATTTTCACGGTGCCCGAGTTGATCGTCGTCAGGCCGGTATAGGCATTCGTGTTTCCCAAGGTCAGCGTGCCCGTGCCGCTCATGGACAGCGCGCCGCCGCTGGTGCTGCTGGAAATCGGGCTGCTGATCGAGATGTTCCCCGCCCCGCCCAGGCTCAGCGTCTGGCTTTTCACGTCGAAGGTCGCGCCCGTGAAAGCGAGCGTCCCGCCCGCATTCGTGGAAATCACGGTCACACCGGCATCGAGAAAGACGTCGCCGTAGAAAGTATTCGTCCCGGCCGTATTCGTGCCGCTGATCGTCTTCGTCCCCGCCGAGCCGGAGCGCACATTGATCAGGCTCGCGACCGTGGTCCCGCCAGCGGCGTTGATGATGCTGACTTCCGCATTGATGCTGCCGCTGGTATCTCCGAGGCGGATGGCGCTGCCGTTCGCGGAGCCGCCGAGCGCAAACTGCAGCTTGCCCGCGTTGACGAAGGTGTCGCCCGTGTAGCTGTTTGCCGCCGCATAGACGACGTTGCTGTTCTGGTTGATCGACACCTGATTCGCGCCGCCATTTCCCGAACTCGAGAGAATGCCGTTGAAGGTCACGGTGTTCCCGTTGTTTCCGTAGATCCGGAGCTGCGTCGTGCCCGCGAGGTCCACCGTGCTGCCAAAGACCAGGTTTCCGTCCACCGGAT
The DNA here is from genome assembly GCA_043728655.1 of Chthoniobacter sp. Classification (GTDB taxonomy): domain Bacteria; phylum Verrucomicrobiota; class Verrucomicrobiia; order Chthoniobacterales; family Chthoniobacteraceae; genus Chthoniobacter. The sequence goes on from JAYTML010000608.1 coordinate 2,025, forward strand.
TGATCTCCGCCGCATCGCCGCTCCCCGTCCCGTTGAGCGTGATCCCGAGATTGATCGTCTGCGTCGAGCCGGTCGAGTTGTTCTCGATCTTCGGCGCGTTGCCGCCGAAATCGAAGAGCGTGAGCGCGGCACCGTTCAGGATGAAGTTGCCCGCGCCGCTGTTGAAAAAGATGCGCTACTGATTGAGCGCGCCGCCCGCGAGGTCGTTGGTCGTCGTGAGGTTCGTCACTCCCCCAAAGTTCAGGACGTCGTTTCCGTTAGGCACGATCCCGGTCCAGTTTCCCCCGCTCCACAGACCGCTGGCCGCACCATTCCAAGTGGTGGAATCCTGCGCGAGCGCTGGCAGGACCGGTGAAAGCAGCGCAGCGATCGAGGCCGCGAGGATGGAGGGACGGAGGATGGAGCGACGCATATGCATGGGTGTGTTTGGGACGGGGGTTGGACCGGCGGGGGAATGACCATACAAAACCAGCGCGCCCCAAGATCGCCGCCTAACTCGCGTGACACCGAAGACGCCTGCTTCTGTAACGGGTGAGAGATTTATACCGGCCGGGAACCGCAATACAAAGGGAGATTAGACGTCAGATACTTGACCCGTACACCGGGCAGCTTCCGCCGCAGCGCCGGGGAACTGAAAAACCGTTCCGTCAACCGCCCTCTCCGCAGCGCCCTGTCAGCGTCCGCTTCCCGCACCCCGCCGCCGGCGGGAGAGGATGCCGAGCGCGCCGACCATGAGCAGGCCGATGCTGCCGGGCTCCGGGACGACGCCCGCGGCGAACTTGCCCCCGTCGCCCGCAAAGGGCGGCGGAAGCGCGCCGAACGTCACCACCGCGCCGGCTCCGATATTCAGCGCAGCCAGCGTCTGGCTCGTGCTGAAATTGGTCGTCGCGTTCGCATTGACCGTCGAGGTCCCCGTGCCGACCGCCGTATAGACGTCCGTCGTGCCGGCCGAGGTGGTCAGGGTGCCGTACGTCTGCGCGCCGGTGATTTTCAGGACACCGGCGCCCGTCTTGGTCAGCGTGTTGCCCGCGCCGGAGATGGCGCCGGAAATATTCAGGTCACTCCCGGTCGTGACGCTGATCGTCGCGCCGCTGCCGCCGATCGCCACGCTGCGGTTGGTCCCGAGATTCACCCCGGCTCCCGTGTCCTGCAGTGTGCCGCCGTTGATCGCGATGGAGTTTGTCGCCGCCGCGCTGCCGAGGTTCGCGCTCGACGCGATGCTGAGGATGCCGTTGCTGATCGTCGTCACTCCCGCGTAGCTGTTGAGGCCGGTGAGCTGCATCAATCCCGCTCCCGCTTTGGTCAGGCCCACGGCGAGGCCCGCGTTCTGGGTGATGGCAGCGGAAACGAGCAGGTCCGTGGACGCCGCCCCGTCTGCCACGGTGAAGTCGATGTTCGTGTTCAGGTTGTCATTACGGAAGATGACGCGCCCCGCGATCACGGAGGTCGCGCCACTGGCGAGCGAATTCACCGCCGTGGTGCCGCCGAAGCCCGAGCCAAAGGCAAACCACTGCGACGCCGCCTGGTTGCTCACGCCGCCATTGGACTGCATGGTGCCGCCCGTCAGGTTGTAGGTCTGGTTGAATCCCTGGTCGCCGTTGACGACGCTTTCCATCGTTCCCCCGCTGATGTTCACGGTCGTCACCCGCACGCCGGTGTTGTAGCCCAGCGCATTGGCGCTCGCGAGGCGGAGCGTGGCGCCCGGATTGACATCCACCGTTCCGCGAATGACCCCCGTTCCAGTGTTCAGGCCGTTCAGGATCAGGATGCCATCGTTCACTGAGGTTCCCCCGGTGTAGCTGTTGGCACCGGTGATGGTGGCAGTCCCTGCCGTGGTCTTGGTCAGGACGCTGGCGCCGTTGTTGATCTGCCCCACGTTCTGGAGGGTGCCGCTGCGGAAGTTCAGCGTCGAAATCGCTACCGCCCCGCCGATGTTAAAGCCACTCATGTCGAGCGTGCCGCCATCGAGGGTGAGGATCGCCGTCCCGGTGCCTGCTGCTTTCGTGATGTCCACCGAGCTGGTGACCGTGCCGCCGGTGATCGCGAGTTCGCCAGTCGCCGCCGTGGCCAGCGTGACCGCACCCGTCCCGGTGTCGCCAAATGCGGCGGAGCCGCCCAGTTTCACGGTGCCTCCGCCGATGGTGATGGCATGCACAGAGGTTCCCGTGCCCTTTGCCACCGCCATATTGATCGTCCGGATGTCCAGCGTGCCTGTGTTGAAGGTCAGGTTGGTCGTGTTATTGGCGGTCTTTGCCCCGAGATCCATGGCCAGCGTGGCGATGGCGAGGTCGGCGGAGTTTCCGGTCGTGTCAAAAACAGACGCCGTCGTGTAAGCGGTGGCCTGGGTCACCGTCGTCCCCATGGTCACATTCGTCCGGCCAGTGCCCGCCGAGTTTCGCAGCGTCACACTGGCGCCGGTGGAAAGGAATTTGAGCACGCCGGCATCCCGCGCACCCGTGCCGAGATTGAGCGCGTCCGTGTTCAAAATGTTCGTGCCGCCCCCGAGGTTGAGCACATGGGCCGCACCGGTTGCCGACGGACCGACGTTGATCGCCGCAGCGGTGATCGTGTTGGCCGTGTTGCTCAGCGTGAGCGTGCTGAGCGCATTGCCGCCGGCATTGTCGCCGTTCGGCTGCACGGACAGGATGCCGCTGCCGAGATTGATGGTCACATTCGAGAGTGCCGAGAGAACCACCGTCGCATCGGCGGAATTGTTTGTGGTGCCGATGTTGTTGCCAACCTTGAAGGTCCCCGCCGGGGCATTCACGACCAGTGAGCCAGTTCCCAGGAAATCCAGGAATGTCTGCCCAAACTGACCCGTGGATACCGTATTCCCAACGCTCACGCTGCCATTGATGGTCAGTGTCTTTCCTGCGCCGATCGTGATCGTGTTGCTGGACGCGGAATTCGTCTGAACGGTCAGCGATCCAAAGGTGGAATTCCCATTGGTCAGCCCCAGGCCGGCAGTCACCGCCGAGCCGTTCGGGCTTCCCAGGATCAGCGCTCCCGTGGTGTTAAACTGCCCGTCCACCGCGGCTGCCACGGTGCCGCTGTTCAGCGTCACAGCGCCGGCGCCCGTGACGAGGTTCGTCGCC
>JAYTML010000609.1:0-3556 GCA_043728655.1 Chthoniobacter sp.
GCAGGGCGCGCACAGCAACCCGGCGATCAAGTCGCGCATCGACCAATGGCAGAACGACCGGAAGAAGCGCCAGAGCCCGAAGGACGCCGCGGCGGTGGATCAGAACTTCATGTCGTTTCTCAAGGTCGCCTGCCGCTCCGACATCATGGCCGCGCAGCAGCGGCTGACGTATGACTATTTCCAGCGGCAGCTCGCCACCGAGCAGCAGCAGCGCGGCGAGATCGCGGACATTTTCGACAAGATCATCAAGGAGATCCAGAAGGGGCGGTAGGCCGCGCTACGCGCTCGCCGCGCCGCGCGGGCGGAAGAGCACGTCCACTACGTCGCGGATGTACTGCTCGTCGGGCACGGACTCGATCGCTTCGGGCGGGAAGGTGACGAGTGTTTTGAAATGCTCGGCCAGCTCGCCGAAAAGGCGGACGCGGGCGTCGGGCTCCAGGTCATCGCGGCGGACGAGGGACTGGAGCGCTAGGCGGGCCTCCTCCGGCGTGGCGCGCTGGCGGAGCCGGGCCTCGAGGTGAGGGAACTGGCGGAGCGAGTTGAATTTTCCCGCGAGGAGCTGGTCGAGGTCGGGCTCGGCGTGGCGCGGGATGTGGACGACGACGGTATTCGCCGCGAGATCGCCGAGTCGCTGCGCGCGGCGGCTGAGAAACATGGTCACCCCGCCGACGAGGTAGCAGGCGGGCAGCAGGTCCGCGAAGCGCAGGAGATTCCGCATCAGCACCTGGTGAAATTGCAGCCGCAGTCCCTGCGCATCCATGACGCGCAGGCGCATGACGCGCTTGCCCAGCGTCTGCCCGCGCCATGCCCACTCGGTGAAGACGCCATAGCCGATGGAGACCACGAAATAGGCGATCAGCGAAAGCGCCGTCGCAAAGTCCGGGCTGACGAAGCCGAGGACGGAGAACAGCGTGCTCACGCCCTGCCCGAGCGCGATGATGACGATGAGGTCCGTGCCCCACGCCATGCAGCGCGCGACCGGACCCGCGAGCTGGTAGGCGAAGGTGATGCCCTCCGGCGTGCGGATGCGCAGCTCGGAATTCACGCGCGCACCTCCGCCGCGGCTGCCGCGTTATCTTTCGCCCGACCCGAACCGAGGAACCAAACGAGCACTGCCAGCTCGACGCAGCCAAAGGCGATCTTCACCGAGTACGGGATGACCGGCTGGTGATACTGCGAGAGGAACGACTCGACGAACCCCGCCCACACGAGCATGACCGCGACGCCGCCGATGAGCGTGGCGAGGTCCGGCCCGAGCGCCCGCAGCCGCGCGGTGAGCGGCGCGCGGTCGCCGCGGCCGATGAGCGCCTTTCCCAGCATGAGCCCGCCCTGGCCGGCGATGAGGATCGCCGGGATCTCGATGACGCCGTGCGGCAGCAGCCAGCCCGCGAGAAAGACGGACTGTCCGGCGAGGATGTAGTCGATGGCGACGAGGCCGAGGATCACGCCGTTGTAGAAAAGCAGGATGATCGTGCCGATGCCAAAGGTCATGCCGAGCGCGAGCGCCTTGATGGAGACGCCGATGTTGTTCGTCATGAGCTGGCCCGCGAAGGTCGAGTGCCGGCCGGCGGCTCGGTCTTTCGTCGCCTTCTCCTCCATCGCCACGCGCTTGGCCGGATCGCCGAGATGGTTGGCAAACATGGCGGGCAGCACGGCTTCCTTCGCCTCATCATCGAGCATCACCGCGAGCGCGCCGAAGATCACGCCGACCATCGTGATGATGGTGGAGACCCAGAAGGCGCCGGCGTGTTTCCGAAACACGCGCGGGAACTCCGCGAAAAACCAGCGCGCTGGACGGAAGCGCCGCCCGCGCTCGCGCGTCTCGTGGATCTCGGCGTAGGCGCGCGCGGTGAGCGCCTCCAGATAGCGCCGAAGCTCGGGCTCGGACGCGAAGGTGGCGATGCGCCCGAGGTCGGCGGAGACTTTCTGGTAGAGAAAGTGGAAGCGCTTCGCCTCGTCGAGCGCGAGTGCGCGACCCGGCTCGGCCTGGAGCCGGTCGAGCGTCTTTTCCAGCTCGGTCCACGAGGGCCGCTCGGCGGCGATGAAGCGCGGGAGGTCGATGATCATGGCTTACAAAAGCTGGCGGCGTTTCACGTCTGCATGCTGCGCGATGACCTGCGCTGTGAGCTTCGCCGGGTCGAGGAGCGAAAGGCGGACGCCGCGGCGTTTGAGCACCTTTCCGAGTTCGCGCAGGCTGTTCCACTGGAGGTGGCCGCCGAGGCGGCGGTAGAGGTCGTCGATGCCGCCCACGCCCGCCTCGCTGAAGACCGGATGCGCACCGGCGGGCTGGAGCATATTCACCAGGATGAGGTGCTGGCGGCTGATGAGTTCGCTCGCCTTGGCAAAACTCTCGGCGAGCATCGGGTCATCGAGCGCGGTGAGAAAGATGAGCAGCGCGCGCTTTCGCAGCCGGAGACGGATGAAAGAGCACAGCTCCTCAAAGTCCGGCGTGACGCTCTCCGGCTGGAGCGCGTAGAGCCGGTCGCGGCAGGCGTCGTAGTGCGCCTGGCCGCTCTTCGCGCGGACGAAGCTCAGCACGCGGTCGCTGAAGGTCAGGAGGCCGAACTGGTCGCCCTGCTGCTCGGCGGCGAGGCCAAGGATGAGGGATGCGGTGACGTAGCGCTCGAGGACGGTGGAAGGTGTCGCGTGTCCGGGGTCAGGCGCAGCGGCGTCGGCGGGACCACCTGCCACTTCCCGGGCGCTCAGGCGCGAGGCATCGACGATCACATAGACCTCCTGTGTCCGCTCGACCTGGAAAACCTTCGTCACCGGATGCCCGCGCTTGGCGGAGGCCTTCCAGTGGATCTCGTTGATGCTGTCGCCCGGCACGTACATCCGCAGCTTTTCAAACTCGCGCCCCTGCCCCGCCGCGCGCTGCGTATTCACGCCGAGCTGGCCGCGCTTGAGGAAGATGGCGGCGACGCTTTTGCGCTCGTCGAAAAGATTCGGATACACGCGCAGCTCGCTCCGCACCGGCTGGCTCGTGCGCGCCGCCCAGAAACCGAGCGGGGAGACGGCTTCGATATACACGCGATCGAGAAAATACTGGCCGCGCCGGGCGGGCATGACCGGCCATTCGATCCGGGAGAAAGCCGCGTCCACGGGCAGCCGCGTGGTGCGGTCGTCGCTCTCGGCGGCGATCTCGCGCGGAAACGCGAACCCGATGCGCAGCGTGCGCCCGTCCTTTGCGTCATTCTGAATGCGCACCTCGACCGTGCCGGGGCGGTCTTTCTGCAGCCGCACGACCTCCGGCAAAACCACCCGCACACCGACGAGCCGCCCGCGCGCGACGAGCGCATCGTAGAGCACGAGGAACGCGAGCCCGCCGATGAAGAGCGTCGCGAAGCTGGACGCCGCCGGGAGCGTGGCCGCCGCCGCCGCGAACGGCAGGACGATCAGCGAAACCCAGAGCAGCAAACGTGTGCGGGGGACGAGCATGCGTGGCGTCAGTCGTTATCGCGGCACTGCGACCTGCTCCAAGATTTTCGCGATCACTTCGGTGATGGTCACTCCCTCGATCTCGTACTCCGGGCGCAGCACGAGGCGGTGGCCGAGG
>JAYTML010000610.1:0-2084 GCA_043728655.1 Chthoniobacter sp.
CTGACCGGGCATCGGGCGGAACTGGGGCAGCTCGCGGCACGCTGCTGGCCGCCCGTTTACGTCTGGCTGCGGGCCTCGGGGTCGGAGCCGGAGGAGGCGGCGCAGCGGACGGAGGATTTTTTCGCGCGGCTGCTGACGACTGACATGCCGCGGCCGGAGGAGGAGGACGTGGCGCATTTCCAGGATTTCCTTTTGCACCGCATCACCGCCTACGCGGAGGCCGGTTGGCCGCCGGCGGAGATCGCGGCGCAGGCGGCGGCTTCGCTCGTCATCGACCGCGCGAGGGCGGAGAAGCGATTCGCCCAGGAGCCTGCCGGTCGCGCGCCGGAGGAGCTTTTCACCCGCCGCTGGGCTCTCACCACGCTGGAGGCCACGCTCGAGCTGCTTCGCGACGAGTACGCGGCGGAGGGAAAGCAGTCGCTGTTTCCTTTTCTCCCCCCTTTCCTGAGCTTCAGCGGCGGCGAGGAACGCTACGTGGAGGTCGCCCCGCAGGCCGGCGTTTCCGTGAGCGCGCTCCACGTCACGGTCTTTCGTTTTCGTCAGCGCTACCGGGAGCTGCTCCGCCGCTTTGTCGGCGATACGGTGAGGGAGGAAGGCGATGTGGATAGCGAATTGACCAAGCTCCTAGTCGGGGCTAGCTAACGGCTCGCGATGGCCACTGACACGGATCCCACTCCCGCTGACGACGCCGCGCAGGGCGGCGCGGGAGCCCTGCCGTCGATCCTCGGAGGCATGAGTCCGGACGAGCTTTTTGCCCGCGGCATGCAGAGCGTCCGCATGACCGGCGGGGGCAGCCTCAATAGCTGGGAGCCGCCCACCATCACGGAAGCCGCGCGCCTTTTTCCAAACTACGAAGTCACCGAGATGATCGGCCGCGGCGGCATGGGCGTGGTGTACAAAGGGCGGCAGACCTCGCTCGACCGCGTGGTGGCGATCAAGCTCCTGCCGCTCGAGGTCAGCATCGACCGCGACTTCGGCGACCGCTTTGTCCGCGAGGCGCGGACGATGGCGAAGATGAACCACCCGAACATCGTCTCGGTATTCGATTTCGGCCACACGACCGAGGGGCACCTCTACTTCGTCATGGAGTTCGTCGAGGGGACGACGCTCCACCAGCTCATCAAAGCCGTGGGACTGAAGCCTGCGCAGTCGATCGAGCTGATCATCGGCGTGTGCGATGCGCTCGAGTACGCGCACAGCGAGGGCGTCATCCACCGTGACATCAAGCCGGCAAACATCCTCGTGGATACGCGCGGGCGCGTAAAAGTGACGGACTTCGGCCTCGCGCGGATGGACACCTCGAAGACACCCGAGCAGTGGGGCCAGACCATGACTGGCATGGTGCTCGGCACCCCCGACTACATGGCGCCCGAGCAGAAAAAGGGCATCCGCGTGGATCATCGGGCGGACATCTACAGCACGGGCGTGATGCTTTACGAAATGCTCTGCGGCGAGATTCCCGCCGGCATTTTTGATCCGCCCTCGCAGCGCGTGGCGGTGGACGAGCGCATCGACCAGGTCGTCATCCGCGCCATGCAGCAGGAGCCCGACCGGCGCTACGCCAGCACCGGCGAGATGAAGTCCGCGGTCGAAATGATCCGCAACACGCCGCTCCCACAGAAGCCATCCGGCATCGCGGCCAGCGCGGCGCTGTCGGCGGCTGGCTTGGCGACTGCGCCGCAGCCGGCGGGCTCTGTCCGCCAGCCCGCGCATTCCGAATACGCCGCGCCGCCGCAGCGCGCCCCGATCGGCACACTGATCGCCGCGGGCTGCGCGGTCATCGCCGTGGGCATCGTCGCTTGGAAGGAATTCCGCCCAAGTCAGAAGGCGCCCGCCAATCCGGAACGCACACCCGCGCCGATCGTCGCCGCCGCGACTCCGGAGCCAAAGGTGGAGCAGCCCAAAGTGGAACCCGAGCCGCCCAAGGCCGAAGTGATCATCGCCGCGGCGCCCCCCGCGCCGGCCACCCCGGCTCCGGTCATGGAAAAGCCGAGCGATCCCGTCGTTTCCGTGCCTCCCCCGCCTCCCGATCGCCCTATCGCTGTTGCAGAACTCCGCACGCCGGTGCAGCCGCGTCAGCCGGG
>JAYTML010000611.1:0-3341 GCA_043728655.1 Chthoniobacter sp.
GGATCAGGCGCTGGCAGGCGGTGCCCGACGCGCCGAGCGAAACGCTCTGGGCGCTCTATCACGCAGGGGCCGCCGGTGCCGCGCTGGACAGGATCGGCGCGCTGATGGCCGCCGACCCGCGCGACCCGAAGCCGCCGCAGGCCTTCATCTGGCTCGCTTTGCAGGCGGGCGAATTCACGCGGCTCGGCGAGTGGCTGCGCGACAAGCGGCGCACGCCGGGCGAGCGCGACTATCTGCCCGTCGCGCTGGAGCAGTACCTCGATCTCAGCGATCGGCGGCTCGATGCCGGCCTCGTGGGAAAGCTCTACCCGCCGGGCGCGAATCTCCGCCTCTGGCAGGCGGCCACGCTCTTCGCGGGCCGCGACCGCTTTGGCGAAGCCGTCCAGCTCGGCCGCCGCTTCTTTGACAGCGCCGGCACGCAGCGCGGCGCCTGCGGCCAGGAGCTGGCGCGCTGGTACCTGCTGAGCGGCGACGCCGGGCAGGCGCGCGCGGTTTTGCGCGAGGCGATCCGGCTGCCCGCGGATTCCTTTGCCTCGCCGGTCTGCGCCGCGCTGCGCGACTACTGGCTGCTCCTGCCCGCGGCTGAGCGCACGGGCTTTGCCACGGCCTATCTCGGCGGCATCGACGCGACGGCGCAGCCGCTGCACGCCGCCATTTCCACCGTGCTGCTGCGCGGGCTGGCAGGCGAAGAAGCCGCGGCGCACGCGGCGCTGGAAAAGATCGTGGAGATGCGGGCGCTGGTCGGCGTGGAATATGACGACACGGGAAATTCCGCGTCGCGGCGCTGGCGTTTCCTGCTCCAGGCCGGCACGCAGTTGCAGTCGTGGCGGATGGAAAAGCTGGCCGTTTTCCTGTGGGAGAAGGCGCTGGCCGACGAGGCGCTCGCGCAGCTCCAGACCGACCAGGCGCAGAATCTGGTGCGCGAAATCCGCCTCCAGCTCTGCGCCCTGCACGTCGCGTATGACGCGCCCGTCCTGGCGCAGCCGTGGATCGAAATGTTTGCGCGGCTTTCGCCCCACGAAGGCCTCGCGCCGCTGGCCGGCGCGCTCACCGGGATGGGCGCGAACGTGGCGGCGGTGGCGATCCAGCGGCAGATCTGGCAGCAGCGGCTCGGCGATCCCGAGGCGCTGCGCAATCTGCTCATCGCATGCCGCGCGGCGGGCGACGAGGACACGGCGGAGGAGATCCTCTGGGCGAGTCTGGGCGACGGACCGCAGCGGCTGAACGAAGCGGCCCGGCGCGAATTCGTGGTCCAGCTCGCCGACCTGCTCGACCGCAAGGGCGAGAACGAACCTGCCCGCATGCTGCTCGGCGAGACACTCGACAATGCGCCGGGCGACACCCGCCTGCTGCTGCGGCTCGGGCAGCTCTGCGAGCGCGGCGGAAAGGCCGGGGATGCCGCGACCATCTATCGCCGGCTGCTGACCTTCGAGCCGGGAAATCTCCCGGCACGGCTCGCGCTGGCGGCGATCCTGGAGAATGACGGACGGATCGCGGAGGCGCTCGCCCTTTTGCAAAAGGCCACGGGGCCGGAGATCGAAACACGGCTCGCCCTCCTGCTCGCGAAGAACAACCAGCCCGAGGACGCGCTCACGGCAGTGGAGCGCATTCCGCCGTCGCAGCAGGTCGCGGCCGTGCTCAGCGTGGCGGACGCGCTCGCAGCCAGGGACGCGCGAAAGCTCGCACGAAGCGTGATCCAGACGGCGCTCAGCCGGAGCACGGATGCGCGCACGAACTTTCCGCTGCAGGCGAAACTCACCGAGCTGATCACGCCGGAGGATCGCCCCGTGACGGCGCTGCGGGAGCTGCGCCGGCTGCGGCAGCTCGCCGAAGCGGGCCCGGCCGGCCTGCTCGGAAGTTATCTCGACGTGGCCGCGAAGCAGTCCGCCCGGCTGCATGTGGAAAAGGAGTTCGCCGCTGAGCTGGCGGCGCTTTGGGATGACGGCGCGGGGCCGATTCCGGCGGGCGTGATCATCCTCACGACACAGGTCGGGCGCGGCGAACGCCAGGCAGCGGATGCCACGCTCACGCAGATCCTCGCCCGGGACGATGCGCCGGACGCCTGGCTGCTGCGCGCGGCCGATGCGCTGGAAACCGCGAAGCTTCACGAGCCGCTGGCACGCCTGCTGGAGCGGATCGCGCAGCTCAGCCCGCTGGACGAGCAGCCGGCGCTCCGCCTTTCCCGCACACTCGAGCAACTCGGCCGCAGCGACGCCGCCCGCGCCGTGCTCGAAAGGCTCGCCACGCGCGCGGCGCTGAGCGACGACCTCGCCGGGAAAATCGCGCGCGCCTTCGCCTCATTCGGCGACACCGCGCGTGCCCGGCAGCTCTATGCCGAGGCGCTGCGGCGCGATCCCTTCGCGCGCAACACGGAGGTCTTTCTCGAAGCTGCGCGGCTGCAGGCTGAAACGAAGGATTTCGCCGCGGCGAAGCGGACGCTGCGCGCGGCGTTTGCCAATCCGGCGAACCGGCGCTTTGAAGCGATCATCGACTGGCTGGTCGCCACGGAAAAGATGGAGCGCTTCGGCGCTGCGGCGGCGGAGTTCGGCCTCACCCCGCCGCGCCTGCTCGGGCTGCGCCGGGCGCTCTTCGGTTATTTCGACCGCGGCAGCCAGGCCGGGCACGCGCTCGCGCTCATCGAGGCGCACCCCGGGATCCTGCGCCCCGACATGGCGCCGCGGCTGCGCGAGATGGCAAAGGGGCAGTCCGGCTTTGAGCCGGTCGCGCTGCTGCTGGAGAAGATCATCGCGCAGGTCGGGGAGCTGCCGGACTTCTCGCTCGCGCTGGCGCAGATCTACTCGGACTGGGCGGCGTCCGACCTGCTCGCGGGCATTCCCGATGCGGCGCTCGCTCATCTGCGCACGGCCCGCGAGCGCCGGCCCGACGTGGCCGATATCGCGCTCCGCCTCAGCGCGCTGCAAGCCGGGCGCGGCGACCGGCGCGGCGCGATCCAGACGCTCCAGACCTTCCTCGCCGTGGCGCGCGACGCCGCCGAGATCGAGCAGGCCCAGGCCGCGCTGACGAAACTCAAGGCCGGCGGCTGAGAGAAAGCAGCTTGGGCTTCAGCCCAAAGTCCGCGGGCGGATATTTGGGCTGAAGCCCAAGCTACTTGCCACCGCCCGCACCCTGTGGCACTTCTCGCGCGTGCGTTTCCTCCTCCCCATCGTGCTCCCACTCACGCTCCTCGCGGCGGGCTGCGCCACCCCGCAGCAAAAGGCGGAGAAGCAGGAGTCGGCCCGCAGAACGGAGAACAGCCGGGCCGTCGAGGAGCGGCGCCTGCGCATGGTGGATGGGCGCGATGTGGCGTCGAAACGCGGGGCGGAGATCGCGGTATTCGATCC
>JAYTML010000612.1:0-2680 GCA_043728655.1 Chthoniobacter sp.
CACGTTTCTTCGGTAGGCGGCGAGCGCATCCGGCCCGCTCGCGCGCAGGGCCGTGAGCTGCTCGGCCAGCGCGCGCAGCGGCTCCACTTCCGCCTGCGCGTTGAGCGTCTCGATCTCCACGGCGCGCTTTGACTGCACGATCTTCTGGTCCGCCGAGGCCTGCGCCAGCGAGATGTCCGAGCTGACCTGGTTGTGTGCCGTGTTGATGGCCGCGAGCGCGCTTTCCACCTCGTGCGGCGGGTCGATGCCGGTGATGAGCGAGGCGTCGAAGGTGATGCCGTAGCGCGGCGCGGAGCTGGCGCAGTCCCGCTCCATGTGCTCGTTGAGCGCGGAGAGGTTTTTGCGGAGGTCATTGATCGAGATCCCGGCCACGCTGGCGATGGTGTTGTCAGCGGCGCTGTCGAGCGGCGGCGGAGCGGTGAAATTCGCGATCCGCTCGCGCAGGACGCTGATGTAGTAGCCCATGACGTGGACGATGGGGCGCTTCACGCCGAAAAGGTACGCGTAAAGATTCCGCTCGCAGATGCGGTAGCGGATCTGCCCGGTGAGGCCGGTGTCGAGCTGATCCTTGGTCACGCCGCTGAGCTTTGAGCCGCCCAAATTGGCCTGCGGATCCTCGGGGTCGAACGCCATGTTCAGCGTCTGGGTGGCTATGTTCACCTTGTACACCTTTTCCCACGGCCATTTGAAATACGGGCCGCCTGCCGGAATCACGCGCACCTGCGGGTAGCAGTAGCGCTCGCGCTCCTCGGGCTTGAGCACCTCCGCGCTGGGATCGTCGAGCGTGGTCTGCGTGCCGAGCCGCTCGGCCCGGCCAAAGACGGTCTTCACGGCGCGCTCGTTCTGATCGACCGTATAGAGGCCGGCCACGAGGTAGCGCATGAGGAACCAGGCGATGAAACCGATGAAGAGGCCGAAGAGAATGCTCATAAGCGGGTGGGTGTGGGAGGAGATGAATTAGTGGATTGCCCGATGAAGGGAAGCCGCGAATGCGCTTGCGGGGGCTGGCGGGTGCGCGTATCGGCTGCGCTCCCATGAGAGCAGCATTTCGCGAAAAAGAATCCGGTGAAGCCGATCCGGCGGAGAAGATCGAGTTTGTGCCGGCGGACTATTTTGCCCGGGCAAAGATGAGTGACATCTTCGAGCGGGCGGCTCCGCTGCATGTGGATATCGGGTGCGGGGAGGGCGGCTTTCTGGAGGCGATGGCGAAGCGGCATCCGGAGCACAATTTCCTCGGCATCGAGCGGCTGCTCGGCCGGGTGCGAAAGGTGTGCCGCAGCGTAGCCCAGCAAGATCTGCCGAATGTGCGGCTGCTGCGGATCGAGACGGCGTATGCGCTGCGCTACGTGCTGCCGGTGGAGAGTGTGACGATGGCGCATGTGCTTTTCCCCGATCCGTGGCCGAAGCGGCATCATCAGCCGCGGCGGCTGGTCCAGGGCGGCTTCATGGAGGCGCTCCACGGCATCCTGGCGGATGGCGGGGAGCTGCGGATCAAGACGGACGACGAGCCGTATTTCCGGTGGATGGAGAAGGTGATCGAGAAGGCGAAGGGCTACGAGCAGCTCCTGTGGCCGGAGGATCCCGAGTACCCGATCACGGATTTCGAGCGGCGCTTTCTCGCGCAGGGTCTGCCGATCTACCGCGCGCGGCTGCGGAAGGTGGCGCTGTAACGGCGCGGACCGATTTCAAAACCGCGTGTCATCCCGAGCGGAGTGAAGGGAGAGCTAGCGACCGGAACGGAGTCGAGGGACCTCGGCGGTCCGATCACGCCACGCGCTTTATCGGACCGCCGAGGTCCCTCGACTTCGCTGCGCTTCGCTCGGGATGACGGGCGGTTTTGAAAATCACGGCACCCGCTTTCACTCGGCGCCAACGCCGCAGGCCGCAGCTACTTTCGCATCAGCGTCTGCCCGGTGAGGCGGGCGCGGATTTCGTATCCTCCGTCGCGGAGCTCGAGATGCACGGCGCCGGCGCGGTCCTGGCGGAAGACGGTGATGCCGCGGGCGGCGAGGCTTTTCTCCCACGGGTCGAGTTTCTCGGGCATTTCGCCGTAGCCGAGGGCGCTGCAAATCACGGCCTGCGGCTGGACGCGGGCGAGGAAGTCGATCGTGCCGGAGAGGTCTTTGGCGTGCTGGCCTTTGATGACGACATCGCTCCGCAGGTCGGGCTCGTTTTCGATGAGCCACTGCTCGGTGGAGAATCCGCTGTCGGACATGAAAAGGACGCGCGTGCCGGCGGCGGCTAGCTGCACGACGAGCGCCTTGTCATCGGCGGTCGCGCGCTGGAGTCCGGCGGGCGGATAGAGCACGCGGATCGTGGCGGTGCCGGATAGGTGGATGAAGTCGCCACGGGCGTAGATCCCTTTGCCGAGGCCGCGGCGCGCGAGTTCGGCGTGGAGGTTCTTGCGCGTCGGCGAGAGGTCGCGGAGGACGCTGTCCGCGAGGCGGCGCGGGTGAAAGTCATCGAGCGCGGAAAGCGCGCCGCCGATGTGCTTCACGTCGCCGTGCGTGAGGAGGAGTCCGTCGAGCCGGTTCACGCCGCGGGTGCGGAGGTAGGGCAGGACGGTGTGGTCGTAGCCGGCGCCGCCGCCGCAATCGAGCAGCCAGTCGCGCCCGTCCGCGCGGAGATGCGCCGCGCCGCCATCGCCGAGATCGAGCACGGTGATCTCGCAGACGGGCTT
>JAYTML010000613.1:0-1883 GCA_043728655.1 Chthoniobacter sp.
CGCGTGGCGCCGTGGGTCGTCGCACTTTTTTTCATCGCGTGCGGCGCGCGCCTGCTGATGAATCGCCCCGGCGCCCGGCTCCCGTCGCTCCCGGTGAAAGTCCTCCTCTTCGGCCTCGGCACGGGAGGCATCGCCCTGACGTACGGCACCGCCCTCGGCATCGAGCCCGGCCTCAGCATTCTCCTGCTGCTCGTTTCGCTGAAGCTGCTGGAAACCAATACCGTCCGCGACTTTCAGGTCATCGCCCTGCTCGGATTCTTCCTCGCCCTGTGCGACCTCTTCTTCACCCAAGCCCTCTCGATCTGGCTCTATGTCGCTGCGGTTTTCGTCCTCCTCGCCACCGCGCTCATCCGCTTTCACCGCGGCCCCGGCGCGCGCAGCCTCCGCGGTTCGGCGCGCACGGCTGGTGTCCTCCTCATCCAGGCGCTGCCCATCGTCATCCTGCTCTTTCTGTTTTTCCCGCGCGCCCGCTATCAGTTCATGGCGCTCACCCAGCCGCTCACCGGCGGCAGCGGCATGTCGGACAGCCTCTCGCCCGGCAGCATCGCCTCCCTCGCCCTCGGCAAGGACCTCGTCTTTCGCGCCGATTTTCCCGACGGCAATGCCCCCTCCATGTCCATCATGTACTGGCGTGCCGGCGTGCTCTGGCGTGGCGACGGACTGACCTGGGTGCGCGGCCCGCGGTTGAGCACGGAACGCCGGCTCGGCCAGCTCGGCGGCGCCACCATCCGCCAGCGCATCATCCTCCAGCCGCACGGGGCGCGATGGCTGTTCGCGCTCGACCGGCCTGCCGGCGATTTCCGCGGCGCGAGCCTCACATCTGGGGGCGTTTTGCAAAGCGACCGCCTCATCTTCAAGCGCGTGCAGTACGAGGTCATCTCGCGTCCCGAGAATCGCGAAGCCAGCCTGCCCGCCGACCAGCGCCTGGAAACCACGCGCAAGCCCACGCGCATCTCTCC
Source organism: Chthoniobacter sp. (assembly GCA_043728655.1). Classification (GTDB taxonomy): domain Bacteria; phylum Verrucomicrobiota; class Verrucomicrobiia; order Chthoniobacterales; family Chthoniobacteraceae; genus Chthoniobacter. Next base: position 960 of record JAYTML010000613.1, read on the forward strand.
TCACGTCCAGACCCTCGTCAATGGCTGGCGGGCCGCCCATCCGGATGACAGCGATCTGGTCAATGCCGCGCTCTATCATTTCCGCGCTGAGCGCTTCATTTACACGCTGGAGCCCGGCACCTACGGGCCCGACGCCCTCCATGAGTTTCTCTTCGAGCGCCGCGCCGGATTCTGCGAGCACTACGCCGCCGCCTTTGCCTCGCTCATGCGCATCGCCGGCATTCCCTCGCGCGTCGTCATCGGCTACCACGGCGGGGAATTCAACGCGCGCGGGAAATTCGTCAACGTCAGCCAAAGCGACGCGCATGCATGGTGCGAGGTCTGGCTGAAAGACGAAGGCTGGCGGCGCGTCGATCCCACCGAGATGATCGCGCCGGACCGCCTCACTTCCGGTCTCGCCAGCTATCTCGAAAACCACGCCGCCGCGAACGCCACCGGCGCGCCGCCCTCCGCCGCCCGCACCGGCTTGCGCGAATTGGGAAACGAAGCCCTCCTCGCATGGGACAGCCTCAACTACCAGTGGGACCTTCGCGTTCTCGCCTTCGACGAGGAAGGCCAGCAGGCGCTTTTTGCCACCATCGGCGTCGGCAACCTCCGGTGGCTGGAAATCCTGACCTGGGTCGCCGTTTTCATCGCGCTCTTTCTCGGCATCATCGGGCTCTGGCTGCGCCGGGCCGGCCGGGTGCCGCGGGATTCCGACGGCCGCGCCTACGCCCGCTTCTGCCGCACCCTCGCCGCGGCCGGGCTGCCCCGCGAGCCGTGGGAAGGGCCGCGTCATTTCGGCGAGCGGGCCGCTTCCCACTTCGCGTCCCACGCCGCGGTCATCCGTGAAATCGCCGACCTCTACGCACGGCTTCGCTACTCCCCTGCCCCGCCGCCCGCCGGCGATTTCCTCCGCGCCGTCCGCGGACTCCCGCGGCTTCC
>JAYTML010000614.1:0-3669 GCA_043728655.1 Chthoniobacter sp.
GCTGGCCGAGATCGCGCATCGTCCACCGCTGCGAGCCGTGGGCGTCGAGATACGCGACGGCGAGCTTGTCAAACTTCCGCGTGCCCACGACGGCGCGCAGCGCGCGGAAGTCCTCGCCAAACGAGCCGAGCAGCCGCCACCAGTACTGCTGGTTGTAAATCTGGAGCCGCTCGAACGACGACAGGCGGTCATTTGGCTTGATGATCCGCGCCGCCACATCCGCCGCCGGCGAGCCGTCCTTCCACTCCTTTTGCATCCGGTCATCCCGCCGCAGCGGACGCATCACGGCCTCGGCCATGAGCCGCTGCACGTCCGCGAGCGCGGCTGGCTTTCCGCCGTTTTTACGCGGCGAGGGTTTTGGCATCGGGGAGAAACTTGTTCGCCTTGAGCGCCTCTCGATGGACCTCGTCGAAGCTGGGAATACGGTCGTCCCACTCCAGCAGCGTGGCGGTGCGTCCGGCCCGCTTCGCGGCATGCGCGTACAATTTCCACACCGGATCGAGGACGGGGTGATCGTGCGTATCCAGGATGTAGCGCTCAAATTTCGTGTGTCCCGCGATGTGCATCTGCGCCACGCGTTCGTGCGGCACCGCGTCGAGGTATTCGTAGGGATCGAAGCCGTGGTTTTTCGACGACACGTAGATGTTGTTCACATCCAGCAGAATCCCGCAGTCCGCGCGCTCGACGACCTCGCTGAGAAATTCCCACTCGCTCATCTCGGAGACGTGGAACTCCACGTAGCTGCTCACGTTTTCGACTGCCACGGGGATTTCCAAAAAGTCCTGCACCTCGCGGATGTTGCGCGCGGTGGTCTCCACGGCCTCCCAAGTGTAGGGCATCGGCAAAAGGTCGTGCGTGTAGCGCCCGTCCACGCTGCCCCAGCACAGGTGATCGCTGAGCCACGGCGTCTGCGTGCGCTTGGTCAGGCGCTTGAGCTTCCGGAGGTGATCGCGGTTCGGGCGCGAGGCGTTTCCGAAGTACATCGAGACGCCGTGCTGCACGACGCGGTACTGCTCCAGGATCTGGTCGAGAATGTGGAGCGGCCGGCCCGCATCGATCATGTAGTTCTCGGAGATGATTTCGAACCAATCGACGACCGGCTTCTTCTCCAGGATGTGCGCGTAGTGCGGGATGCGCAGGCCCAGGCCGATCCCGTAGGCGGTGAAGGCGTTGAAGCGATTGGCAGGCATGTGGGCGCTTTGTCCTCTTAATCCTATTCTTACTCTTAATCTTAATCGGCGGCGGGCCGTCTCTGTGGCGGGACTGAGGGGATTAAGATTAAGAGTAAGATTAAGAGTAAGACGAAAGCGGGGCTCCGGCCTTGGAAAGGCCGGAGCCCCGGAATATCGAAGTGGCTTACTTGCCGTGGACGGGCTTGCCGTCCTTGATCGCGCAGCCGCCCTTGCCTTTGCATGTGTTCTTGCCCGCGCAGCCAGCGTCGCCGGACTTGCAGCCGCCCTTGCCCTTGCAGGTGTTCTTGCCCGCGCAGCCGTGGTCGGCGTCGGGTTTCGGTGCTTCATCGGCGAGGACGCCGGCGGAGGCCACGGTTTTGCCGGGCGTTGTGGCTGTCGCGGCACTGACCTTGGCGACGAGGCCGCCGGAGAGGATTCCGGCGATGGCGGCGCCGGCGAGCAGCGCTTTGGTGGTGGATTGACGTTTCATGGTTCTGTTTGTGTCTGGCTTGTTTCTGGTTTCCTGCCCGCTCCCGCTTCCGAGACATTCGGATGGGCGCCGGCAAAAAGTGACTTGGGAGAATGCGGTGAGTCTCAGACGGTGGATGCAGGGGACTTATTCCGGGGAAAAGCGCCCGCGTCAGTTTTTGATGCGGTCGAGTTCCTGGATCAGGCCGCCTGAAGTGATGGCGTCGAGCACCACCGGTTCGCTCTCGCCCGGCCGGTAGAGCACGTAGAGCGGCACGCCGACGCGGCCAAAGCTCTTCAGCGCGCGGGTCACCACGGGGTCGTCGGTGTTCGTCCAGTCGGCCCGCAGCGCGACGACCTTTTTCTCGCGGAACTTCTCGCCGACGGGCTGCGTCGCGAGGACGAGCTTCTCGTAGGCCTTGCAGTTGATGCACCACTCGGCGGTGAAATCGACGAACACCGGGCTGCCGGCCTTCCTCGCCTCCGCGAGCCGCTCCTCGGTGTAAGCCACCCACTCGATGCTTCCCGTCTTCCACACCTTCTCGGAAGCGGCCGCTGTCGTCTGACCGCCGAGTTTTCCATGGAGAAAAAAGAAGTAGGCCGCGACCGGGAGCAGCGCCACAGCGATGCGCGCCAGCGCCGACTCCCGGATCGTCCCGAACAGCCAGCACGCCAGCCCCAGCACGAGCAGGAACCAGCTCATGCCCTCGACCGCGTGCGCGCCGCGCAGCGCCAGCACGGTGAAAAGCCACACCGCCACCGCGAGCATGAAAAACCCCATGCCCTGCTTCACCCGCTCCATCCAGAGCCCGGGCTTTGGCACATAGCGCAGCCACGCGGGCCGCGCGGTGAGCAGGAAATACGGCAGGCTCATGCCGGCGGCGATGGCGAGGAAGAGCAGGAAAATCACCGGCGTCGTCTGCGTCGTCGCGAAGCTGAGGCTCGTGGCGAGAAACGGCGCCGTGCAAGAGGTGCCAAGCAGCGTGGTGAAAAAGCCGTGGAGAAATGCGCCGCTCATCCCTTCGCGGCCTGAGAGCGCGCTCAGGCGCCCGGCCGCCGCGCCGCTCAGCGAGATCTCGAAGACGCCGAGCAGGCTGAGCGCAAACGCGAAGACCAGCGCGATCAGCGCGGCGAGCAGATACGGATTCTGAAACTGGTAGCCCCAGTTAAAGGCGGTCTTCAGCCGCGCGACCGCGAGCGCGAGCCCGAGGAAGAACGCAAACACGCCGCCGGTGAAACCCAGCCCTAGCCGGAATACGCGCTCCGGCGCGTCGGCAGCCTGGTTCACGAAGCCGAAAATCTTCAGCGCGATGACCGGCAGCACACACGGCATCACATTCATGATCAGCCCGCCGAGAAAGGCGGCGAGCAGCTTCCAGATCAAGCCGCCATCAGCCTGCGCGGGCTCCTTTGCCGCCGGCACCGCGGCCGTCGCTCCGGCAGGCGCCTCGATGATCCAGCCCTGCCGCGGCTCGCCTTCCTTCGAGATCGCGAGCACGCCGCGCCACGGCAGATTCGGAGCGCCGCCCTCCTCGATGGGGAAAGTGATCGTCCGCGAACCATCCACCGCGACCTCGCCCGCCTGCGGATGCGCCGGCTTCGCGCCCGGCGGCGGCAGCGGGAAGAACTCCGCCTTGTATTCCTTCCCCAGCGCCTCGATCCGCAGCGAGAAAGCGTCCGCCTTTGCCAGGTCCCACTTCACCGGAAACGGCGCGCCGCCTTCGCGCGGAAGCTGCGCCTTCCATCGCGCGAAGAGCTCCGCATTCGCCGCCGCCGCTGCGCCTGCCGGCAGCGGCAGGGCGAGCGTCACGTCGCCGGGCACGCACTGGCGCGGATCGCACATCTGCCATTTCACCCGCGCCTTGATCGTCACGGGCCCGGCGGGCAGCGCGGCAGGTGGAGTGATGGTGGCGAAAAGCATCGTCTCGCCCTCATAGACGTAGTTCAGAAAATCGCCCGCCGCCTCATGCACCTCCGGCATCGGCCATTCCAGCGGTCCCGCTTTGAAGCCCTCCGGCAGCTCCCACTC
>JAYTML010000615.1:0-5529 GCA_043728655.1 Chthoniobacter sp.
AACGATCTATCTCGATTTCGATGGCGAAAAGGGACCGTTCTCCGGCTGGGGAAGTTTCGACGCGGCTCCGTCGGGCGCGAACAACTCGCAGATCAAGGACGTGTGGCAGCGCGTGGCGGAGGACTATCAGCCATTCAATCTGAACGTCACCACGGACCGCCGCGTCTTCGACACCGCGGCGGAGAACAGCCGCATGCACGTCATCCTCACGCCCACGACGACCGCCGCGCCGGGAGCGGGCGGCGTCGCCTACGTCGGCTCATTCAACTCGACGGGCGACACGGTCTGCTGGTCCTTTTACTCCACCGGCAAGAGCGCCGCCGAGGTCGTCTCGCATGAAGTCGGGCACACGCTCGGGCTTTCGCACGACGGGCGGAACACGCCCTCCGAAGGCTACTACGGCGGGCACGGATCTGGCGAGACGGGCTGGGCGCCGATCATGGGTGTGGGCTACTACCAGAACCTCGTGCAGTGGTCGAAAGGCGAATACACCAGCGCGAACAACACCGAGGACGATCTCTCGATCATCACGAACAACAACAACTCCGTGGCCTACCGCGCGGACGATTACGGCGCGACCTTTGCGACCGCCGGCTACCTGGAAATCCTCGCGAACAACTCCGTCTCGAACGAGGGCATCATCGAGACTTCCACCGACTTCGATGCGTTCCGTTTCACAACCGCAGGCGGCGCGGTGTCGCTGACCGTCAGTGTCGTCAGCGCGAGCCCAAACCTCGACATCCTCGCGGAAATCTTCACCTCCGCGGGAGTGCTCGTGGCGACGGCGAATCCCGACGCGGCGCTCAGCGCGACCGTCGCGGCCACGCTCGCCGCGGGCGACTACACGCTGCGCGTGAGCGGCGTCGGACGCGGCGATCCGCTCGTGGACGGCTACACGGCTTACGATTCGCTCGGCGCGTACCTCATCACCGGCACAGTAGCGGGCGGGGTGAAACCGGACCGTTTCACCATCGCCGAAAACACCGCGAACGGCACTGCCGTCGGCACCGTAGTCCCGCGCAACAGCCACGGCGCGAATCCCCTCGCCTTCGCCATCACGTCGGGCAACGGCACCGGCGCGGGCGCCTTTGCGCTCAATGCGAGCACGGGCACGCTGACCGTGGCCGATGTCGCGCAGATGAACTACGAGGCGCTTTCGCTGCGCTGGGATGATCTGGCGACGTTCGAGCTTTTCGTCAGCATCACGGACGCGACAAATCCCACGCTGAATGAAACCGTGCGCGTGGTCGTGACGGTGACCGACGTGAACGAACCGCCCACCGTCTCCGGCGGTTCGGCCACGATGCTTGAGCACACGCAGACGGGCACGAAAATCCTCAAGGTCACCGGCAGCGATCCCGACCGCTTCGAGTTCCCCGTCTTCTCGATCACCGCGGGGAATACCGGCGGCGCGTTTGCCATCGACGCCTCCACTGGCCAGATCACCGTCGCGGCGGACACGACCGCGGCCACGCAGTCGGTCTATAACCTCACCGTGCAGGTCGCCGACCACGGCACGCCGGTGCTCACGGCCACAGCGGCGGTGACGATCACCGTCATTGCCATCCCCGCTGGCTATACGCCCGGAAAAATCGTCCGCACTTACTTTGAAAACATCGGCAGCGGCACCCTCGTGAGCAATCTCACCGGCAACGCCAAGTTCCCGAACAATCCGGACTCGCAGGAATTCCTCACCGCGTTCGACGGCGGTGCCCATGGCGACAACTTCGGAAGCACCGTGCGCGGCTACGTCATTCCCCCGACGACGGGCAGCTACACATTCTGGATCGCCTCGGACGATTCGAGCGAACTGCGGATCAGCACGAACGCGACGCCGGCGAGCGCCGTCGTGAAAGGCACCGTCTCGGGATACACCGATCAGTATCAGTGGACGAAATTTTCGTCCCAAACCTCGGCCGCTGTCACGCTCACGGCCGGCTCGGCCTACTACATCGAGGCCCGCCACAAGGAAGGCGGCGGCGGCGATCATGTGGCTGTGGCGTGGCAGGGGCCCGGCATCACGCGCCAGGCGATTCCCGGCGCTTACCTCTCGCCGTTTTACCAGAACTACGCGCCGAAAGTCGTCGCCTCCACCTTCACCGTGCGCGAAGGCAGCTACAACGGCGCGGCGGTCGGCACGGTGCAGGTCACCGACGTGAATGCGCAGGACACGAGCGGTTCCTACCTCATCACCGGCGGCACCGGCGTGGGCGTCTTTGCCATCAATTCGGCAACCGGCGCCATCACTGTCACCAATGGCGCGGTGCTCAACGCCACGACGACGCCCAGCTACACGCTCACGATTCAGACCACCGACAACGGCACGCCCGCGATGAACGGCACCGGCACGGTCACCGTGAGCGTGCTCGCCGCGGCCACGATCAATGTCACCGGAATCGTGCAGCAGTTTTGGAATAACATCAGCGGCAACAACGTCTCCGTGCTGACGGGAGATTCGCGTTATCCAAATTCGCCGAGCAGCTCGCGCGTGCTCACGTCATTCGATAGCGGCAGTGATTTTGCCGACAACTACGGCTCGCGCATCCGCGCCTACGTCGTCCCGCCGACCACGGGCTCCTACACGTTTTACATCGCGACCGACGATGAGGGTCAACTCCGCTTCAGCACCGACGCCACGCCCGCGAACGCCACGCAGATCGCCAACGCCACGAACGCCACCGGGCGCAGCAACTGGACTTCGAACGCATCCCAAATTTCCGCCGCGTTCACCCTCACCGCGGGACAGCGCTACTACATCGAGACGCTGCAAAAGGAAGGTGTCGGCGGCGACTATGTGCAGGTCGCGTGGACCGGCCCCGGCATCGCGACGCAGACGATCATCCCCGGCAGCGCGCTCCAGCCTTTCGATGTGAACGTCGCGCCCGCCTTCACCGGCGCGCCCTACGCCTTCACCATCGGCGGCACGGCGGCGAATGGCACGGCCGTCGGCACTGTCGCCGCGACTGATCCGAACGGCGACCCGGTCATCTACGGCATCGTCAGCGGCAATCCCGGCGGCAACGCCTTTGCCATCAATCCGCAGACTGGCGCGATCACGGTGTCCAACAGCGCCGCGCTCCCTGCAGGCCAGGTCGCAGCCCTCCAGGTCGGCACGCAGGACAACGGCGGCGGCTTGTATCCGCTCAAGACGGTCACCACCACGGTCTCGATCACCGTCGGACAGGCCATCTCGCTCGCCAGTCCCACCACGGCAAACGTCACGATCCCGGCTGGCGTCGGACTTTCCCTCCTCGCCGACAACGCGGGCCGCACGACCACCACGATCGCGTGGACCAAGTTCAGCGGGACCGGCGCGGTCACCTTCGGGAGCCCGGCCGCCCTCGCCACCAGCGCGACTTTTTCCACCAATGGCAGCTACGTCCTGCGCTGCACGGAGACCAGCGGCGCGTCTTCCACCTCGTTCGACGTGAGCGTGAATGTGGGCGTGGTGATCCCGACGCTGACCGGGACTAAAGTCGGCACGCAGGCCGTCACTCCCGGCCACTCGGTCGCCGCTGGTGTCTATACCATCAGCGCCGCCGGAAGTGGCATCCCGAGCAGCGGCACGCCGGACGACTTCTACTTCGTGAACATCCCCGCGAGCGGGTCCGTGACGATCACCGCCCGCGTCCGCAGCGTGGAGGCGGTGAATGGCTCAAACTCTCGCGCCGGCGTGATGATCCGCGAGAGCGCCGCCGCCGACGCGCGATCCGTCTTCTGCGGCGTGACTTCGCAAAACAGCGGCCGCTTTATCTACCGCGCCACCGCCGCCACCAACGCCGCCAACTCCACCGGGACCGCCGTGCAGCCCTGCTGGGTGCGGATCACGCGGAGCGGCAATACCTTCACCGCGCAGATCGCTCCGGACTCGTCCGGCTCGCCCGGCACGTTTGCCACCATCGGCTCCGCGCAGACGATCGCGATGAGCACCAATGCCCTCGTCGGCCTCGCCGCCACCAGCGGCTCCACGAGCGCCGCCGGCACGACGATCATCGAGAACGTCACCATCAGCCCAACGCCGATCAATATCGGCGCCAGCGTGGACGCCGGTCCCGACGCCACCATCACGCTCCCCTCCACGGCCACGCTCAGCGGCACGATGAGCGACGACGGCAAGCCCGCTCCGCCAGCCGCCGTCACCACCGCATGGACGAAACTGAGCGGGCCGGGCAGCGTGACCTTTGGCAACTCCAGCGCGGTTGGCACGACCGCCAGCTTCACCGCGGCGGGCGCCTACGTCCTCCGCCTCACCGCCGACGACGGCGAGGTGAAGACGTTCGATGATGTCGCGCTCACCGTTCAGCCTACGCCCTTCGAGCAGTGGCAGCAGACCTACTTCGGCTCAAACCCCGCTCCCGGCATCGCCGGTCCGAATGACAATCCCGACAAGGACGCCTACGTGAACCTCGTCGAATACGCCCTCGGCCTGGACCCACTCACCCCCAGCACCGGCGGCATGGTCACCGACATGACCACGATCGGCGCTGACAAATTCCTGCGCCTCACCGTGACAAGGAACTCCGCGGCGACCGACGTGACATTCAGCATCGAAGTCACCGGCGACCTCGCCACGCCCGCATCGTGGAGCACGATCGGCACGACCGTGGAAACGAACACCTCCACGCTGCTGCGCGTCCGCGACAACACGCCCGTCGGCTCGGCAGGCAACCGCCAGATCCGCCTGCGAGTGACCCGCCCCTAGCGGCTCACGCGGCCCGCTAAAACAGCTCTCCCTGAGCACCGGGCTCGGTGGCGATGTCAAACGCCTCCGCGCTAAAAAGCGGCGCCTCCAGCAGCGGCATCCGCGGGTGTCCGAAACGCTCCAGCTCGGCTTCGCTCGCAGCGCGCGTCACCACCTTCAGCAGCGGCTTGCCGTCGTTTGGATCGATCAGTCCGCGGACTACGAAGCCCGGCGGGACTTCGTCCCATCGCAACTGCCCGTCGCGATCCGAGCGCTCGGCGAAACGGTGCGCGGGAACATCCGCCAGCTCCCCTCCCTTTCGCGTCCACCAGGCCAGCGACTCCCGGCGCGCAAAGCCGGCCCAGACGAGCTGCCCGCGCCCCTCGCGACGCCAAAGCGCCGCAACTCTGCCGGGGCGGACGATGCGGGAATTCGACTCAAACGCTGCGCACATAGGGGATCCCGTATCATTTCACCCATCCAAAGGTAAGGACAAGACCCGGGCCGGGCCGGGCGGCGGTGTCCCGCTCAATTCTCCGCCCGGAGCCCGCGCGCCCTCAGCGCGGCGCCGACGAGCCGCGCGATCGCGGCGTTTCCACCCGCATCCGGATGGACGCCGTCCTTACCCATGCTCGCCTCGGGGACGTGACCAAAGAGACTCACGTATTCGCAGCCGAGTTCCTTCGAGAGTTTCGCAAAGGCCTCGCCGATCTCGCGCAGCTTCGCCTCGCGTTCCCTGGCGATGGGTTGAGTGGCCGCGAGCGCCGCCTTGTTGATATTCGGCGGGCCGACAAGCAGCACGGGCAGCGCGGGGCCGTACGTGGCGCGCGCGCGCTTAATCATCTTGC
>JAYTML010000616.1:0-7880 GCA_043728655.1 Chthoniobacter sp.
CCCACCGCAAACGCCAGCAAGCCCAGCACCCGAAGCTGACCTTCACCGACCTCTACAACGTCCTCGAAAAACTCCGCGCCGGCACCCCGCTCAACGCCAAAGAACAGCTCACCCACGAACAAGGTCTCGTCACCGTCCTCCGCCAACTCCACGACGACCTCGACGCCGCCGTCGCCGCCGCCTACGCCCTCCCGCCCGCCGCCACCGACGAAGCCATCCTCACCCACCTCTGCGCGCTAAACGCCCAGCGCGCCGCCGAAGAACGCGCCGGCACGATCCGCTGGCTGCGCCCCGCCTTTCAAAACCCGAACGCGGAAGGCGGAACGCGGAATGAACAGACCGCGCTCGGCCTGCCGGAGAGTGCCGCCATTCCCCACTCCGCGCTCGGCGCTCCGCATCTCGCCCCGTGGCCGAAGACCTTCGCCGAACAAGCCCTCGCCGTCCGCACCGCGCTCACGGCTTTCGCCGCCCCGGCGGACGCGGCGACGCTCGCAAAGAGCTTCAAGGGAGCGAAGGCTGGCCGGATCGAAGACCTCCTCGAAACCCTCGCCAGCCTCGGCCAGGCCCGCCGGCTGGCGGACGGAAGATGCGTTGGCGTCTGAATCAGCGATCGCTTTTTTTGTCACCACATTGTCCCATCGCCGCCATCTGTTCGTAACAATCGCGCGCGAATCTCCGCCCGTCGCATCCCACAAGGCGGCCCGCGCAACACCGACAGTCCGCGGCTTTCACACCCAACCAACCGACCACAGACCCCACATGACCAACACACCTATGCTCAAGCTCGCAGCGGCCCTCACGCTGCTTTCTGCCGCGACCGTGCCCTCGCAGGCGCAGGATGCCGGCGCGCTCGTAGATAAGCTCGTCAAGAAGGGCGTGCTGACCGACCAGGAAGCGGAGGAAGTCCGCGCGGACATGATGCGCGACTTTTCGCAAAGCTCCGCGGGAAAGATCAATATCAGCTCCTCGATCACCGAGCTGAAGCTCTACGGTGATTTCCGGCTGCGCTACCAGTATGACGACCGCCAGGCGCAGGTCGCCGACGTGAAGCATGTGGATCAGCGTTCGCGCTTTCGCTACCGGCTGCGGCTGGGCGCGGATGTGGCGCTGGGCGAAAACTGGTACGCCGGTTTCCAGCTCCAGTCCGGCCAGAATGCGGACTCGGGCAACCAGACTTTCAGCAACGGTTTTGACAACGACGGCATCTTCATCTCGAAGGCCTTCTTCGGCTGGAAGAACGACTGGCTGAACGTAACCGTCGGCAAGCAGAAGAACCCGTTCTACACCACCGATCTGGTCTGGGATAGCGACATCAATCCGGCGGGCGTCACCGAGACGATCGCCTTTCACAAGCTGATCGGCCGCGGCCTCGCGGGACCGACCGGCGGCTACAGCAAGGACGGGCCGTCCACCGCAGCCCCCGGGGTCTATTCGGATTCCGCGTGGGAGCTGAGCCTTGTCGCCGGGCAGTTTTGGTATCAGGACAACAACGAGTTCAACTTCGGCAGCGACTTCAAGACGGACGGCTACCTGTTCGTCGAGCAGCTCATCGCCACCTACAAGTTCAGCAAGGACGTGAGCGTCACACTCGCGCCGGCCTACATGACATTCACCGCCGCGCACCTCACGGGCCTGCGAAACGAAAACTCGTTCAGCGACGCCGGCATCTTCGGGCCGACGGTTTCCACCCGCACCACGACCTCCACGGTCAACACCGTGCAGGACACAGTCAACGCCGCCGGCACGACGACGACCCGCGTGGTCACACCGACGACTGTCGTCTCCACGGTGACGACGACGACGAATCCAAACGGCACGTCCAAGACGAGCACCACCGCGAACACGGTGCGCGCCGGAGCCGCCACGACGACTGTGCTGGCCGTCGCTGGGACGCCGAACCGGCAGACGACCACGGCGACGACAGTCGCGAGCGCCAGCACGGCAACTCAGGCAGCACCCGCTCCGGGCTCGCTCGCCGCGGTCTCGGGTGAAACACGGAAGCTGAACATCCTCACCGCGCCCGGCGACATCTCGTTCAAGATCGGCAGCCTCAAGACCAAGGTCTATTGGGACTTCGCCTACAACATCGACGGCGAAGGCCGCTACAACGACATCTACCAGCTCCGCACCGGCAACCCGACAACCGACGCCTACCGCGACTACAAGAGCCGCGACGGCATCGCATGGCTGGCCGGCGTGCAGCTTGGCGAGACGAAGAAGGCAGGCGACTGGGCGGTGCTCTTCAACTACCGCGAGACGGGCATCGCCTCGGTGGATCCAAACCTCAACGACTCGGACTTTGCGCTGAGCGAGCTGAACACGCGCGGCTTTAAGCTGACGCTCGCCTACCAGCTCGCGGAGGCCGTCGTCGTGCACCTCACGGGCATGACGACGTGGAACCTCGACCAAAACCTCTCCGGTGGCCGGGCGACCAATGCCCAGGCCGTCGCGCAGGACAATGCGAGCAACACCGTCCAGCTCGACGTCAACGTGAAGTTCTAACCCACCCTTCCCGGCTCCATGGGCCGGGAGAAAACCAACCAGCCTCCTTTACATCATGAAACTGAACCGACTCCTCACCGCCGCCGCCGCTCTCGCGCTGTCGGCATCGCTCGCCCACGCGGGCCGCATCGTCATCAAAGGCTCCGACACGCTCGGGGCGAAACTCGTCCCGCAGCTCGCGGAGGCGTTCAAGGCCGAGCACAAGGACGCGAGCTTTGAGATCGCCGCCGAAGGCTCGACCACAGGCATCGCCGCGCTGATCGACAGCACCGCGCACATCGGCATGTCGAGCCGCCGAACAAAGGCGACCGAGGTCTCCGCCGCAGGCGCGAAAGGGATCAAGCTGCATCCGGTGATCGTCGCCTACGACGGCATCGCGATCGTAGTGAATGCGGCAAATCCCGTGAAGGGCCTGACGAAGCAGCAGGTCGAGAAGATCTTCACCGGCGACATCGCCGACTGGAGCGCCGTCGGCGGCACTCCGGGGAAGATTTCCATCTACACCCGCAACACGTCGTCGGGCACGTATTCGGACTTCAAGGAACTCGCCATGAAGAAGCGCGACTACGCGGGGGGCTCGCAGAAGATGGCGGGGAATGAGCAGATCGCCGCGGAGGTCGGCAAGAACCCCGGCGGCATCGGCTACGTCGGTCTCGCCTACATCAAGGCCGGAGGCTTGAAGGCAGTGCCGGTCGAGGGCGTACTGCCTTCGCAGGAGACGGTGCGCAGCAAGGAGTTCCCGTATTCGCGCCCGACATTCTTCTACACGAATGGCGAGCCCAGCGGCGAAGCGAAGGAGTTCGTGGACTTCGCTCTGAGCCCGAAAGGCCAGGCAGTCGCGAGCCAGGTCGGCTTCGCGACGGTAAAGTAATCCGTCCAATTTTTGGTGAGGCCCGATGGAAGCCGAGCTTCCATCGGGCCTCGTTTCCGCATCCCGCCTCCGGGCGCGCCTCGAAAGAGTTCACACGTTTGTCACGTTGGGTTTCTTGCCAGCGTGCCGCCCGCGGTCTGTAGTTTCCGCGCTCTCCGCGCCCCTTCCCTCAAATGAATCCCGCCCCTTTCCCGCCCGCGCGGCGCCCGATCGGCGAGGCATTGCTCAATCGCAACCGCCTCCGCATCCTCGGGCTCACGCCCGACCAGATCATCAAGTACTTCTTTGGCGGCAATGCGACGGTGGCAGTCATCGTCCTCGCGCTCATCACCATTTTCCTCTTCCGCGAGGGCGCCGGCTTTTTCGGGATGAGCATGAAAAACATCCATGTGTACCGGCTCGCCGGTTTGGAGTACGTGGACTTCATCCGCGCGCAGGTGGACGACCACACCGCGATCAACCGGACGCTCAACGACTCGCGGCTCGCGCAGTTCACGAAGCTCATGGCGGGAGGAAAGACGATCGAGGAGACGAATGAGGCGCTCGCGCCGTTCGACGAATTCGCGACGGCCTACGGCGACGCCGTGGAGGACGTGCGCGGCATCCTGTCCGACCTGACGGAGGCGGCGACGGCCATCAAACAAAAGGAACTCGTGAACGGTGATCTCGCGGAGAAAAGGGAGATGCTGCTGGGAACGGGCAAGGTCGAGGAAGCTGCGGCGGTGCAGATCATCCCGGTGGATTTCGCGCAGGAGACGGCGGTGCTGCTGTCCGCTTTCCCGGATTACCAAAAGGCAAACGTCGCATTTGCGGAAAGGCTGAACGCGGCACTCGCGACCGTGCCGCCGATGCCGGACGCGAAGCTCCAGGCGCGAATCGCGAAGATCAAAACCGAGACGAAGGATTTCATCGCCACCTTTCCGCAGATCGAGCGCGACATGCAGGCGTGGCGCCACGACGCCCCCTTCCCGGCTTACAAGGCGCTCACGAATTTTCTCTTTGGCTCGCGATGGCTGACGGCGAGCTTCTGGCAGGACTGGTACGGCCTGCTCCCGCTGCTGGTCGGCTCGCTCCTTGTGTCGGTCATCGCGCTGACTTTTGCCGTGCCGCTGGGCGTCTCGGCGGCGATCTACGTGAGCGAGATCGCCGGCGCAAAGGAGCGGAATCTGGTGAAGCCCTACATCGAATTCATCTCGGCGATTCCGTCCGTGGTGCTCGGCTTTTTCGGCATCGCCGTCCTCGGCACGGCGCTCCGCTGGCTATCGCAGGTTCCGTGGCTGTCGTGGGTTCCCGGATTCCCCATGAGCGAGCGGCTGAACTCCCTCACCGCCGGCGCGCTGCTCGCGCTCATGGCAGTGCCCACCATTTTTTCCCTCGCCGAAGACGCGATCACCAACGTGCCAAAGCACCTCAAGGAAGCCTCGTATGCGCTCGGCGCCAACCGCTTTCAGACCATCGTCCGCATCCTCGTCCCGGCGTCGCTCTCCGGCATCATCTCAGCGATCCTCCTCGGCTTCGGGCGCGTGATCGGGGAGACGATGGTGGTGCTCCTCTGCGCGGGAAACCGCATCGCCATCCCCGACTTCACGGAGGGTCTCGGCGCGTTCTTCCAGCCCGTGCATACGATGACCGGCATCATCGCCCAGGAGATGGGCGAGGTCGTGCCGGGCAGCATCCACTACCGCGCGCTCTTCATGGTCGGCATCGTCCTTTTCGTCCTCGCGCTGCTCATCAATTTCATCGCGCAGAAAATCGTCGCCCGTTACCGCATCTCGATCGGCTGACCCATGAGCGCCAAAGACCATCCGTTTCACCACAAGCCCTCGGCGTCGCGCACCATCGAGGCCGTCGCGTTCGGCGTGTTCCGCTCGGCGACCTACTTCGTGCTCATCTGCGCCACGATCATCTTCGGCCTGATCTTCTACCGCGGCGCAGGCTCGGTTTTCCAAGCCTCGCCGCCTTTCGTGAACTGGTCATTCATCACCGAGGCGCCCGAGACGCTCTACGTCTTCGAGCTCGACGGAAAAAAGCACGAGATGGGGAACAAGGAATTCCGCGAATTCAAGACGTCGCGGAACCTCGGCGAGTTTCCCGTGGAAACCTACGCGCACAGCGCCGGCGGCATCTGGCCGTGCATCGTCGGCACGGTGCAACTCGTCGTCGGCTCCATGCTCATCGCGCTCTTCATCGGCGTCAGCGCGGCCATTTACCTGAACGAGTACAGCAGCCACGGACGCACCGTGAATTTCATCCGCCTGGCCATCCTCAATCTCGCGGGCGTGCCGTCGATCGTCTTCGGCCTGTTCGGCCTCGGCCTGTTCGTCCACTTCATGCCGATGCTCGACACCTACGACAGCGCCACCGCGCTGAGCATCCCGGTCGGCTTCGGCCACTGGCTGAATTTCCGCGGATGGAATGTCTGCCTGCTTTCCGGCTGGTTCACCCTCGCCTTCATGGCGCTGCCCGTGGTCATCACGGCCAGCGAGGAGTCGCTGAAAGCCGTGCCCATGGGCTTCCGCGAGGGATCGCTCGCGCTCGGCGCGACAAAGTGGCAGTCGATCCGCACGAACGTCCTGCCCTATGCGCTGCCCGGCATCCTGACGTCGTCCATCCTCGGCATCGCCCGCGTCGCCGGGGAAACCGCGCCCATCATGTTCACCGCGGCTTACGTCATGCGCGACCAGCAGAGCGGCGGCGGATTCTTCGACGGCCTTTTCCAGGGCGTCATGGCGCTCCCCTATCACATCTACGTGGTCAGCTCGAAAATCCCGCAGAACGAATACACCGAGCGCGTGCAGTACGGCGCGGCCTTCATCTTCCTGCTGCTCGTCATGGGCATCGCGCTGACCTCCATCTTCCTGCGCATCCGCATGCGCAGCCGCTACCGCTGGTGACCCGACTTGCCATGACGCCCCTCGTTTTCCACCCTCGCATGCAAATGCCCCCTGCCGTGACTGCCCCGCACACCGCGCCTCCCACGATGATCGAGGTGGAGAATCTCGATTTCTACTACGCCCAGACGCGGGCACTGCACGAGGTCACCATCCGCATACCAGCGAACAAGGTCACCGCCTTCATCGGGCCGTCGGGCTGTGGAAAATCCACGCTCCTCCGCTGCTTCAACCGGATGAACGACCTCGTGGACATCGCTCGCATCGGCGCAGGCTCGATCAAGGTCCACGATGTGGACATCAACCACCCGGACGTGGACGTGATCGCGCTCCGCCGGCAGGTCGGCATGGTCTTTCAAAAGTCGAATCCCTTCCCGAAATCCATCTACGAGAACATCACCTACGGCCTGCAAATCCAGGGAATCAACGACCGCAAGAAGCTCGACGAGGTCGTCGAGAAAAGCCTGCGCCAGGCGGCGTTGTGGGAGGAAGTCAAGGATCGGCTGAACACCAGCGGCCTGGGCCTGAGCGGCGGGCAGCAGCAGCGCCTGTGCATCGCGCGCGCCATCGCCATCAAGCCCGAAATCATTCTCATGGACGAACCGGCCTCGGCCCTCGACCCGATCGCCACCGCCAAAATCGAGGAGTTGATTCTCGACCTGAAGAAGGATTACACCATCGTCATCGTGACCCACAACATGCAACAGGCCGCGCGCATCTCCGATTACACGGCGTTCTTCTACATCGGCGAACTGGTGGAGTACGACCTGACCTCGAAGATTTTCACCAACCCTGCCAAGAAACAGACTGAAGATTACGTCACCGGCCGTTTCGGCTGATCCCTGATGACTGAAAACTCCGTTGCCCCCATTTCCCTATGATGACCCATCACGATCAGGAACTCGCCGAACTCAAGGAACTGCTCCTCCTCATGGCTGGCCACGCGCGCAGCGCCGTGACTCGCGCCATCCAGGCCCTGGTCGATCGAGATGAAGCCCTCGCCCGGCAGGTCATCGCGGACGACGACATTGTGGACAAACTGGAGATCAAGGTGGATGAGGTCGCCGTGCAGCTCCTCTCCAAGGCCCCGCTCGCCACCGACCTGCGCCTCATCACCATCGCCATGAAGGCATCGCACGATCTCGAACGCGTCTGCGACGAGGCCACCACCATTTCCCGCCGCGCCATCGAGTTGAACAACGAACCGCAGCTCAAGCCCTACGTCGACATCCCCAAGATGGCTCAAACTGGATTGCAGATGCTCGACCACGCCATCGACGCCTTCGTCAACCGCGACCCGCAGGAGGCGCGCGACGTGATCAAGCGCGACAAGGAGGTCGATGCCATGAACAAACAGCTCCACCGGGAGTTGGCCAGCTACATGATTGAGCGTCCCTCCACCATCACGCGCGCGCTGAACCTGATGGTCGTGTCCAAGTGCCTCGAACGCATCGCCGACCACGCCACGAACATCGGCGAGGAAGGGGTATATCTTTACGAAGGCCGCGACATCCGCCACACCGGTAAGGGCCAACCGGTGAAGACTGAGGTGCCTTGAAGCGCCTCGCGGAGCGAGGTGGTGACAGTAGCCGTGGGGTTTATCCATTGTCTTTACC
>JAYTML010000617.1:0-1591 GCA_043728655.1 Chthoniobacter sp.
GCGACGAGGATGCCGGCGATGGTGCTGAAGTGATTGAGGTAGCCGCTGAGGCGCTGGTCGAGGATGACCTTGCCGGAATTGCGCGGGTGGCTGGCGTGCATGAAATGCAGGACGCCGTCCGGTGTGCGGTAGGCGAGGCCGACGTGCGAGGTGCCGATCTTGCCGCCGTCGTTCGAGCAGATGGAGATGATGTCGCCGCTCTGAAGCCGTGACTCGATGGCAGGCACACGCGCCTTGGGGATGAAGTAAATGGGCGTGCGCGCGATGCGGTTTTCCATCGCGACAATGCCCGAGTACAGGGCGGGATTGTTGCGCATGTAGCGGTAGCTTTTCCAGGCCCGCTGCATCTCCACCGCGGCGTGCGGCGCGCGGACTCCGCCGAGTTCGCGGGTGAGATCGCGGACGAGGCCGCGGCGCTCATTGTCCTCCGCCCAGTCCTCGAGGTAGTGGAGGCGGCTGAGGTAGCCGCTGCACACGCCGCCGCGGTAGCGGTCTTGCTCGATGTATTTGAGCATGGTTTCCGGCGTCCAGTTGGCGCGCGGTTCATCGAGCATGCGGGCAAAGGCGAGCGAGACCTCGAAAAACGTCCAGCAGTCGAGTCCGTTGAGATTCACCGACGGCGCCTCGATGCGGTCGTCGATTTCGAGGGTGTAACCGCGGTACGGCGTGCCGACGAGCGCGCGCCCGATGACTGCGGTGCGCTGGCCGATCGGCAGTCCGACTGCGGCGCCGGCGCGGGCGACGAGTTCGTCAAAGCGGCTGCGGCCGGAAAAGACGGTGCTGAACGGCAGCCCGTGTGTGTCGAACTCGGCGGGGACGGCGGGCGCGGGCGGTGCGGGCGGCTCGGCCGCTGAAAGTGGAAGCGCGAGGGCGAGGAGGAGTGACGCGTGCCGGATGACGAATGACGAAAGAGGCGAGTGGCGGGCTGGTGCGGGGGCTGAGATCGTCATTTTTTACCAATACCGGTAGTGGCCGATGATTTCAAAGTCGAAGAGCCGGTCCTCCTGCCGCGCGCCGTGCCCGATATTGTGGATGATCTGGCGGCGCTGCGGGTCGCTGCCGGGCGCGGGAGCCACGAGGCCGATGTGGGGCCGCCCGTCCGGGATGCGCCACGCCACGATGTCGCCGGGCTGGTAGTCGGCGGGCTCGCGGGTGACGGGGAGTTGCTTGCCGCGCCGCTTGAAATACTCCATCAGGTTCGGCACGCGGCGGTGGTCGATGTTGGTGTCGGGTTTCGCGAGCCCCCAGAGCTTCGGGTAGGCGGGAAAGGAGCGCTTCATGTCCTCATGCACGTCCTTCTGCAGATCGATGCCGGCTTTGCGAAAGGCGCGGATGACGACGTCCGTGCAGACGCCGCCGGAAATCGGGACATCGCCGCCGGGGTAGGGCAGGACGACATAGTCCGCGACGTAGGAGACGGTCTGCCCGATCTGCCCGGCGGCTCCGGTGAGGAGGTCGTCCTTTGGTCCGGCGAGCGCGCTGAGCGCCAGCGCAGAATGCAAAATGAAGAGCGCAGAACGGCGGAGCGCTTTTCCAAACGGCGCGCGTGTCCCGGCGCTCATCACGGCACCACTCCCTTGAAGTAGAGCGT
>JAYTML010000618.1:0-7659 GCA_043728655.1 Chthoniobacter sp.
ATGGGAATGAGCAGGCCCGTGACCTCATGCTCGACGACCTCGCCCGTGCCGCCGGCGTCCGTGGCGATGACTGGCGCGCCCGCGGCCATGGCTTCGAGCACGACGTGCGGGAGTCCTTCGTAGGTCGAGTTCAGCACGAATGCATCCGCCTGCCGCAAATACCCCGCGACCTCGCGGTGCGGCACGTCGCCGAGGAAAAGCACGCGCTCCGCGACTCCGCTCTGCGCGGCGAGCTTGCTGAGATCCCTGCGAATATGTCCGTCTCCGGCGATGACGAGGCGCGTGTCCGGCAGATGCGGCAACAGGCGGATGAGGGCGTCCACGCCCTTCCACGGCACGAGTCGGCAGACGGTGAGAAGCGTCCTGCCGCTCCACTCGGGCAGCGCGCCAGCGGTGGGCGGAGGTGCGCCGACTGGCGGCGTGGCGTTGTAGATCACCTGGATCTTTTCCGACCCGATCCGCCATCCCTCGACGATGCGCTGAAGGTAGCGGCTCGGCACGACGATGCGGCGCGCGAGCCGGAGCGGAAAGCTGCGGATCCAATCCGAGAGCCGCAGCAGCGGCGATTTGGCGGCCGTCTGGTACGCATCAATCGTCCCGGTGAACCAGCCGAGCCCAACCGCGCGCTCCCAGGAGTAGTCGCCCACGATTTTATAGACCGAAGGGCGTCCCGCGAAAAAGGAGGCGAGTGCGGACTCCGCGCCGAGGCCGGATACGAAAACGATTTCGTTTCGCAGCGCCGCACGCCAGACGGCGAGCGTCGTGCGGAGGATGCGCAGCGGCCAGAATATGCGGCGGCGGATCCGCCGCACTGGGAAGCCGTAGGCGGAATCGTCGTGATCCACGCGGTCGCTCAGGCAGACGACTTCCACGCTATGCCCGCGCGCGGTGAGAGCCGCGGCCATTCGGGGCACGTAGCTGGCCGGACCTCCGCGATCGGGCGGAAAGATCCCCGTGACCATGAGGACGTTCATCGCGCCGTCTCGTCTGTGTCGCCTTCCTTCGACAGGGCGGCGCTTGCGCCATAGACCTCATCCCCGCCGTAGCCCGGCACCTGATAGTGGTAGTAGTAGCCGCCGTGACCCGTGGGGAGCGCGTTCAGGACGAATCCCGCGACGCGCGCGCCGCTCTCGCGCAGCTTTTCCACGGCACGCAGCACCGCGTGCCCCGGCGTCACCCCGGCGCGGACGACGAGGCAGACCGCGCCGGAAAGAGGCGCGAGCAGCAGCGTATCGCTGACGGCATGCACGGGTGCGGTGTCGATGACGATACGGTCGAAGTCGCCGCTCACCTGCTGGAGGAAAGCGGGCAGTTCGGAGCGGCCAAAGAGTTCGGCGAGATTGCGGACGCGCTTGCCCGCGGGCAGGACGGAGAGGTTCTTGATCCCGCAGAGGTGGACGGCCTGGCCGAGATGCGCGCGACCCAGGAGCAGATCACTCACGCCGGGCGCTTCCTGGGATTTGAGCAGGATGCGCTCGACGCTTGGGAGACGGAGATCGGCGTCGATGAGCAGGGTCCGCATCCCCTGCTGGGCAAAGGCCACCGCGCAGTTGATCGCGCAGAAGGATTTTCCCTCGCCGGGAATGGCGCTGGCAAAGAGGACCACTTTGCCGAAGCCGCCCGTTCCGACCATCCGCAGGCTCGTGCGCAGGGTGCGAAAGGACTCTGCGAGCGCGGAGTGGGGGTTCTCGATGAGGACGCTCCCCGCAAGCACGTCGCCCGCCTGCTTGGGGATCGCGGCGAGGGAAGGAATGTCGAGCAGGCGCTCCGCCTGATCCACCGTCTTGCAGGAGCTGTCCAGAGCGTGAGCCGCGAGGACGCCGGAGAGACCCAAAGTCAGGCTGCCGACAGCACCGAGCAGCAGCACGAGCTGCTTGTTGGGCTTCACCGGCCGCTCGGGGAGGAGCGCCGGGGAGACCATGCGGATCGCGTAGCGCGACACGCCCTGCGCCACGTCGGTTTGCTTGAGCTGGGCCACGAGGGTCTCGTAAAGCGTGCGATCCGCCTCCACGTCGCGGGCGAGTGCCTGGTAGGGAATCGCCATCTGGCTCAGTTGGAGCGCTATGGATTCCTGCCCGCGCAGGGCTTCCTCGAGCTTTTTCTCGGTGTCCTTTGCCGCTTCAAATGCCGTGCCCAGGAGTCCGGCCGCGTTGACGATCGCCTGATCCAGGCTGGCCTTGAGTTCACGCAGCGCACCCACGGCCTCCATGTATTTGGGATGCTCCGGCTTGTAGCGGCGGCCGAGCGTCGCCAGTTCCGCCTCCTTTTCTCCGATCTTCCGCTGCACCTCCACGACCTCCGCAGCGCCTGCCACACTCGGGAGTGCCAGAAGTCGCTCCGGGGGCTGGCCTGCCAGATTCTGGAGCTGGGCGCGGTCGGCTTCGATCTTCAGACGCTCCGCCTTGGCTGTCGTGACCCTGGTATTCAGCTCCTTGAGCCGCTCGACGACGATGTTCTGCTTGTCCTCGAGCGAGACGGCCTGGTGCGTTTCCTTGTAAAGCTGGAGCGCCTGCTCCGACTTGGCCAGCGTCTGCTTCAGCCGCTCGGCTTCGCTCCGCAAAAACTCGTGCGCCCCCTGCGAAACCTTGGCGCCGGTCTCGGAACTCGCGCCTATGAACTCGCTCACCACGAGCTGCGCGATCTTTTGCGCCAGCGCCGGGCTTTCATCCTCGACGGTGATGTCCATCAGCCGGGTGCCGGGCCGGACCTTCGCCGAGATTTTCCCCGCGAGCAGCTTTTGCAGCCGCATCTCGGACGTGATTCCCTCGACCTGCGCGCGGAAGGCCGGATCTTCCGCCAGTTCCGGATGCCGTGCGAGCCGCAGCATGAGCGCGGGACTTTCCAGATTCTGCGCGATCGTCTTGATGGCCTCCTCGGCCGCCGCGTCATCCATCCCGCGGCTTTCCGCACGGACGAGCCTTTGCCGCTCCTCCTCCACCTGGATGGTCGTCGTGGCGGCGTATGTCTTCGGAGCGCGCGCCAGATAGATCATGGCGGCCGCCACGCCGAGCACGCCGACAGCGACCAGCAGCCATAGCCTTTCACGCAGCGCGAAAAAAAGCGCTCGGAGGTCCCCCGCAAGCGGAGGGGATTTCGGTTCGTCAGTAGGTCGCCTCATAGCCATGAAAGTGAGTCTAAAAAAGCCGCTCGCCGACCGTAATGACGTCGTCGGCCTCGATGGGGAAAGGCACCGCTTTCTCATCGCTCGCGAGCCGTTTTCCATCCACGCGGATGACGGTTTCCTTGCCGTCCACGCGGCGTTTGACGGTGATCCTCCCAGCGTGGGCGAGCCGCGTGTAGCCACCCGCGATGCCGATCACCTGAATGAGATCCAGCGTCTGACGCTCCGGGAACCGGTACGTGCCCGGTCGCTGAACCTGGCCGATCACGGTGAAGAGCCGCTTTGCTTCCTCCATCACGGAAATCCGCACCTGCGGATTGACCAGAAACCTCGCCTCCAGCCGGTCGCGAATCAGGCGCGTCGCCTCCTGCACGGTTTTGCCGGCGATGGCGATCTCACCCAGCAGCGGAAAGGTGATCCGGCCGTCCCCCGGGATCCGGATCGTGGTATCGAGATCGGGCTCCTGAAAGACTTTGATCTCCACGACTTCGTGGGGGGCGAGAATGTGCCCCGGCGCAATGCCTGACTCTGCGGCAGGCGCCCCAATGCCGGACGCTGCCACCAGCCAAAGCGCGCCGACGATGAGTGAAACGGTTCTCGTATGCATGGACTTCCCGACGTTTAGCTAACAGCGTGCCCCAACGGGCGCTGATTTAGAAAATCAGGCTCACCTGCACGGAGATCTGGTTGTTCTCGAAACTTGACGCATCGCGGTTCGAGTCATTGCTCCGGTAGGTGTAAGTAAGGCGGGCATTGCCCCAGTGGGCGAAATTGTAAAGCACGCCGGGCCGCACAAAATAGTAGCTGTCCGTCCGATCGGCTCCCCCTGCCCCTGCCGTGTATTCGGAAACCTGGTAGCCGCCATCCAGCAGCAGATGGAAGCCCGCGCGAAGTTCCCGCTGGAGAGTGAGTGCAAAACCGGTGACCAGAATATCCTGATCGGGCCGGAAAGCCGATGTATCCACCCGGCGATAGGCATCCAGACCGACCCGCGTCTCAGCCGCTGGCAGCCACGTCGCCCGCACCCCAAAAATCGGGCTCGTCTCATCGCCGGAGATGCCGTCCGACTGCCGGAATTCCACCCCGCCGCGCACGCCAACCTCCAGCTTTTCCCCCACCTCATAATCCACCCCCGCGAGAATCCGCTCAAACGTCCGGTCATCGCCCCCGTCCACGTCCACCCGTCCGGCCACGACGCCGAGACCGAGCTTAACCAGCGGCGTGGCGGCATACCTCGCAAACGCCTCGCCGCGCCACTCCACGGTCCGCACGAAATCCTCGGGTTCGTTGCGAGTATTGAAAAGCGCGACCTCCAGCGCGGTCTTCTGCGTGAGGTCATAGCTCGCGCGCACCTCCGAGGTCAGAGTCTGCCGCCGGATTCGGCCGCCCACGTCGGCATTCGTTTCCGACTTCGACTCGGCGTGAACGCTCCCGCCGACCGTGAGCCTCCCGGAATTCCACTGCCACGCGAAACTCCCGTCGTGATCAAACGCGTTCTGCGAATCCGTCCGCGCAAAACCGAGCAGAATCGCCGTGTAATCCACCATCAGGAAATTCCGTGGCCCCCGCCTGACCGTGCTCGCGCCAAACTGGCGCGAGAGATAGCGCTCGCGCTCGTCCTCCTCGTCCCAAAAGCCGAAAGCGACTCCCGGCGCCAGCGTCAGGATGTAGTCCGCGACCTTGTCTTTGGACCGAATGAATATGTTGTCGTCGAAGGTTCCCGTCACATCGACGTGCGGGGCGAACCTCCAGCGTCCGTAACGGCCGGCCGCTCCCGGCTCGATGAGAGAGACGGGATCACCCACGGCCTCGGTCGCGCTCAGATCCCCCACAGGCAAAGGCTCCGCAACCATCAGCGTCTCCGCACTGAGATCTGTCGCCACGGCTGTCCCGTCCGGTTCAGGCCGGGCCGGTTCCTCCGCGCCCGCCGAGAGAATCGCACCGGCGAGCACCAGAGGCATCGCCCATTTCACGGCGAGGAACGGAGGATTCAGAAGAGTCGCGATGGCCGCCGGGCCCCATTTGTCAGCGAAGAGCCGCGTGGTCATGGCCTGAGTATTGATTTTTGCACAAAGCCAACGCTAGCAAAATCCAGACTTGAGGCCGGTGCAGTGTGAGGCTTTCGACCGATTTTGAATCGCAGCCCGCTGGAAATCAGCGGGGGTGGACGAGGAGGGAATCGAACCCTCAACCTAGCGATTAAGAGTCGCTTGCTCTGCCAATTGAGCTACTCGTCCGTGCTCCCGTGCCGGAATTGGGAGCCGCGAAAGTAGCGATGCCGCGCGAGGGCTCAAGAAGTATTTGCGCCGGCTTGAGCACCGGTCCCGCACGCACTTTCCCCTTTCACTTTCCCTGCTCACCCGGCAAAACCGCGCGCGCATGAATATCCTCATCCTCGCCGCCGGTTACGCCACCCGCCTTTATCCGCTGACGCTGACGAAAGCCAAGCCGCTGCTCGATGTGGCGGGCAAGCCGATGATGGAGTGGGTGATCGACAACCTCGCGCCGATCGAAGGGATCGAGAAGGTGTACGTGGTCACGAACAGCAAGTTCGCCGCCGACTTCCAGGCGTGGGCGGACGGCTACAACCAGACGCACGCAAAGCTGGCGTTTGAGATCATCAATGACGGCTCGACGGGCGACTCGGACAAGCTCGGCGCCATTGGGGACATCAATCTCTGCATCGCCCGCGCGGGCCTTGATCAGAGCGATCTCATCGTGGTCGCGGGCGACAATCTTTTTAACCAGTCGCTCGAGGAGTTCGGGAAATTCTGCCGAGCCAAGGACCAGCCGGTTCTGGCTCTCTACGACGTGGGCTCGCTGGAGGAGGCGAAAAAATACGGCGTCGTGGCGATCAACGACTCGGGTGAGATCAGCAGCTTTGAGGAAAAGCCGGCGGAGCCGAAAAGCACGCTCATCGGCATCGCGCTCTACTACTACCCGGCGGCGACGGTGGCCACGATCCCGACGTATCTCGCCGCGGGCAACAACCCCGATCAGCCGGGACGTTTCGTGCAATGGCTCTACCAGCGCACGCCCGTGCAGACATGGAATGTGCCGGGGACGTGGTTCGACGTCGGCAGCAAGGAGACGCTGGAGGAAGCGAACCGGATTTTCGCGGCGTTCGTGAAGTAGCGAAGCCTCAGAATTCCCCCGCCCCGTTGCGCGGCTTGACCTGGTCGAGGACGGCGTGGGTGCGGTCGATCGGGGATTTGAGGGCATTGGTCCGGGCTTCCGCGGGAGCCGCGGCCGGGGCGCGCGGGCCGGTGGTGAGCGGGGCGGCTTCGCTGGCGGTGACGGCTTTCGCCACGGCGACGGCCGGGGTGTTTCGCGCGAGGAGGAAGTAGGCGGCGGCCACGGCGGCGAGGAGGAAAAGGTATTTCATGCTTGCTGGGGGAGCAGTGGCCGGGCCAAACCGGGTCGCTTGAAAATCGCGCTCGTGCATTACACCTACTCGCCGGTGATCGGCGGAGTGGAAATCGTGATGGCGGAGCAGGCGCGGCTTTTCGCGGAGCACGGGCATGAGGTGACGGTGATCTGCGACCAGGGCGTGAGCGGCGATCCGAGGGTGCGCGTGGCGCTGCTGCCGGACACGCGCGATGCCGCGGAGCTGGCGCAGGTGCTGGAGGAGTGGCTGGCGGGGCACGACGTGGTCTTTCTGCACAATGTGGCGACGATGCCTTTCCACCTCGGGCTGACGGCGGCGCTGTGGCGGGTGGCGGACCGGCTGCCGGCGGTGCGGTTCATCGCGTGGCTGCACGACATCGCGGCGTGCAATCCCGACTATGATGTGGCGTCGCGCACGGAGGCGCCGTGGACGCTGCTGAGCCGGGCGCATCCGCGCTATGGATTTGTGGCGGTGTCGGATCTGCGGCGGCGGCAGTGGGAGGAGCTGACGGGCGCACGCTGCCGGGTGATCCCGAACGGGCTGGATCCCTCGCGGCTGCTGGGGCTGACGGAGACGGTGGCGGCGCTGGCGCGGCGGCATCACCTGCTGGAGCGCGAGATCGTGCTGCTGCACCCGACGCGGCTGCTGCGGCGGAAAAACGTGGAGCTGGGGCTGCGCGTGACGGCGGCGCTGAAGGCGGCTGGGCGCTCGTGCGCGTATGTGGTGACGGGGCCGCCGGACGCGCAGAACGCGGTCTCGCGCGACTACGCGGCGGAACTGCTGGCGCTGCGCGCGGAGCTGGGGCTGGAGGACGACGCGCTTTTTCTGCACGACGCGGGGCCGGTGGAGGAGCGCGATCTGGCGAGTCTCTTCGCGCTGGCGGACGCGCTGTTTTTCCCGAGCCGGCAGGAGGGATTCGGGCTGCCGATCCTCGAGGCGGCGCTGCACCGGCTGCCGATTTTCTGCGCGGCGATCGAGCCGCTGGACACGCTGCTCACACATGGCGTGATGCATTTCGAACTCGATGCGGCGCCGGCGCAGATCGCGCTGAAAATCGCCGTGCAGCTCGGCATGCTTGATTCCTGGCAGGCGCGCAACCAGGTGCGGCGGCAGTACGCGTGGCCGGCGGTGTACCGCAATTTCCTCGCGC
>JAYTML010000619.1:0-3063 GCA_043728655.1 Chthoniobacter sp.
GCGCGGCCAGTCGCTGCCGGCGATTGATTTCAACCGCGATATTCGCCCGATTTTTTCGGAAAATTGCTTCGCCTGCCACGGGCCGGACTCGGGCAAGCGCAAGGCGGAGTTCCGGCTGGACGAAAAGGCGTCCGCGTTTGGAAAGGCGGAGTCGGGCGAGATTCCGATCGTTGCCGGGCAGCCGGAAAAGAGCGAGGTGATCAGGCGCATCACGACGGAGGACAAGGACGATGTGATGCCGCCGCGGAAGGAGCGCAAACAGCTCAAGCCCGCGCAGGTGGAGATGATCCGGCGATGGATCGCCGCGGGCGCGAAGTGGGATGGGCATTGGGCGTTTCAGCCGGTGGCGGCGGCGGCGCCGCCGGAAGCTCACGGCTCAAAGCTCCAAATCCAAAATGACATCGACCGGTTTGTCGCTGCGCGACTGCAGAAGGAGGGCCTGCAGTTTTCGCCGGAGGCGGAAAAGACGGCGCTGATCCGGCGGGCGTCGCTCGATCTCACGGGGCTGCCGCCGTCGCTGGCGGAGGTGGATGCCTTTCTCAATGACGCCGCGCCGGACGCTTACGAAAAGGTAATCGACCGGCTGCTGGCTTCGCCGCATTTCGGCGAGCGCATGGCGGTGCCGTGGCTCGATCTCGCGCGCTATGGCGACACGAGCGGCTATCACAATGACTCGCTGCGCGACATGTGGCTGTGGCGCGAATGGGTGATCAAGGCGTTCAACGCGAACATGCCGTTCAGCCAGTTCACGATCGAGCAGCTCGCGGGCGATCTGCTGCCGGGTGCGACGACCGACCAGCAGGTGGCGTCCGGTTTTCACCGCAATGTGATGACGAGCGACGAGGGCGGGCTGATCGACGCGGAGTATCTCAACCTCTACGTCGTCGATCGCGTGGCGACGACGGGCGTGACGTGGCTCGGCCTCACCGTGGCGTGCGCGCAGTGCCACGATCACAAATACGACCCGCTCAAGCAGCGCGAGTTTTACCAGCTCTACTCGTTTTTCAACAACGTGCCAGAGACCGGCAAGGACGGCGTGCGCGACCGGAATCCGAAGCCTTTCCTGATGGTGGCGAGCGCGGAGCAAAAGGCGCGGCTAGGGCAGTTCGACACCGATCTCGGGGCGGCACAGAAGGCGGAGCAGGCGATCGCAAAGACGCTCGATGCGCGGCAGGCGGAGTGGGAGAAGCAGGCGGCCGCCAATGCCGCGCCGACAGAGCCCGCGGGGCCGTGGGCGAAGTTCCCGCTGGATGCGGACGGGAGCGGCGCGAGCGATTCCGGCGGGAAGATCGAGGGTGCGATGAAAGGCGAGGGGACGTTCGTTGAGGGCGCGGTGGGGCAGGGCTATCGCGTCGAGGGAAAGGGGTGGATCGAGTACGGCGAGAAGTTCGGCTTTGAGCGCGACCAGGCGTTCAGCGTCGCGGCATGGCTGCGGCTGAAACCGCAGGGCGGCTCGCCTTTCGGCAAGATGCAGCATGGCGGGGCGACGGGCGGATGGGACGTGGAGTTCCACGGGACGAAGCCGTCATTTCATCTCATCCAGCAGTGGCCGAACAACGCCATCCATGTGCAGGCCGCGGCGGACCTCCCGAAGGACACGTTCCTGCATTTCGCGGTGACCTATGATGGCTCCGGCAAGGGCGCGGGCGTGAAGATGTTCGTCAACGGTGTGGCCATCAAGACGGCCATTCGCGTGGACACGCTCACGGCGACGATCAAGACCGATGCGCCTTTCAGCATCGGACGACGGGGCAGCGCAGGGCCGGCATTCACGGGGCGCGTGGATGACCTCCGCATCTATGAGCGCGCGCTGGCGGCCACGGAGGTGGAAGTCATCGCGCTCGGGGATTCGCCGACGCTGAAGCTGCTCGCCATCCCTGCGGAAGCGCGGAGCAAGGAGCAGCGCGCACAGATTCAGAAATACTTCCGCGAAACCCAGGCGAAGGATTACGCCGAGGCGCAGAAGAAGACCGCCGATCTGAGGAAGGAGCGCGGCGACTTCGAAATGGCCGTGCCGAACACGATGGTCATGTCCGAGATGGAGAAACCGCGCGACACCTTCATCAAAGTCCGCGGCCAGTACGACCAGAACGGCGAGAAGGTGAGCCCGGCCGCGCCGGCCTTTCTCCCCGCGCTCGCCGCGCAGCCCGCGGACGGGAAGCGCTACACGCGGCTCGACTTCGCCCGCTGGCTCGTAGCGCCCGAGCAGCCGCTGACGGCGCGTGTGACGGTGAACCGCTTTTGGAAAATGCTCTTCGGCACGGGGCTCGTGAAAACGCTGAACGACTTTGGCGCGCAGGGCGAGTGGCCCAGCCACCCGGAGTTGCTCGACTGGCTCGCCGCCGACTTCATGCGCGACTGGGACATGAAGCGCTCGCTCAAGCAGATGGTCATGTCCGCGACTTACCGGCAGTCGGCGAAAGTCGCGCCCGGGCTGCTCGCGCGCGACAGCGAGAACCGCCTGCTGGCCCGAGGACCGCGCCAGCGGCTCGACGCCGAGTTTCTGCGCGACAATGCGCTCGCCATCGCCGGCATTTTGAATCCGCAGATCGGCGGCAGGAGCATCAAGCCCGCGCAGCCGGATGGGACGTGGGAGATCAATGAGATGAGCGGCTACAAATACGACAAGTCGAAGGGCGCGGACCTCTACCGGCGCGGTCTCTACGTCTATTGGCGGCGCTCCACGGTCTATCCCTCCTTCATCACGCTCGACGCGCCGACGCGCGAGTTTTGCAGCGTGCAGCGCGCAGTCACCAGCACGCCGCTGCAATCCCTCGTGCTGATGAACGACCCCGTCTTCGTCGAAGCCGCGCGCGCCTTCGCCCAGCGCATTCTGAAGGAAGGCGGCTCCGACGATGCCGCCCGCCTGCACTACGCCTGGCGCACTGCCCTTTCCCGCTCACCGAGCGAAAGTGAAACCGCCATCCTCGGCAAAACCCTCGCCACCCAGCTCGCCACCTACGCCGCGGACAAACCCGCCGCCGCCGCGCTCGTCAAAGTCGGCGACCTCGAAAAGCCCCCCGGCCTAGACGACAGCCAACTCGCCGCGTGGACGGCGGTGGC
>JAYTML010000620.1:0-17723 GCA_043728655.1 Chthoniobacter sp.
AAGGTCAAAAAACAGCCCGCCGCGAAACCCGGAATCGTGGAGGGCATGGCGGGCGCCGATCAGTCGTCGCAGCAGCGCCACCGCGAGAAGACGGCAAAGGCGATCCTCGGGAAATTCCAGGGACGGAAATCCGTCTGACGCGGGCCACCCGGCGCGGGATCCGTCAGTCAGCGCGGTCGATTTCGCTCCCGGCAAACGGCAGCTTCGCAGTGGCCACATCGAGGAGCGGGCCGAGTTCATAGATGTTCGTGTAGCCGTAGGTCGCGAGCGCGATGTAGGTGGAAATATTGAGCGACGCCGCCGGGGATTTCGACGCGAGCGAGCGCGGGGCGCCGAGGAAATTGTTGTTGCAGTAGATCAGCACGCGCGTGTCTTTCGCCGGGATCACCTTCGCCAGCGACTCGGCGGTGAAGTCCGTGAACGGCAGGCTCACCGCGCCGCGGATGTGGCGGAGCGCGAATTTGTCGGCGCTGCGCGCGTCGAGGATGACGGTGCCCGGCTCGGCAGCGAGCGCGGCAAACTGCGCCTCGGTCAGCCGCCGCTTTTCACGGACGGGCTGAACCTCTCGGGCGATTTTTTGAAACCGCGCGTAGTCGATGAGCTGATTGGGGATCTTCTCCGCCGCGTGGAGAAAAGGTGAGCAGACGAGGAGGAGTGCGAGGATCGTTTTCATACCCGCCACGCTACCGGATGCCACGCGCCGTGTTGTCAGCGGCGGGTGCGAGTTTCGTCAAAGAATTGTCACGACCCACGCCTCACGGCTTTGGATCGGCGGACTTTGCCCGGAGCGTTTCGTGAATCGCCGTGAGCAGGGAGCGCTCGCCTTTCACGTCGTAATCGAGCGACCAGATCATCACGCCGCCGAGTCCCTGCTCCCTCGCGTAGGCCGCTTTCGCGCGGATGGTCGGCAGGCCGTTGTACCAGATCGTGCTGCCGGCCTGGTCGGCATTCTCGGCGCCGGGGTAGGCGGCCACGATCGCGGCGTAGCTGTAGTCCCGCTTCCGAAACGCCTCGCCGAAGCCATAGCCGTAAAACGGCACGCCGAGCACCGCCTTCGCCTTCGGCAGGCCGCGCCCGAGCCAGTAGCTCACGTTGCTTTTCGCAAACTCCAACGACGAATGCTGCCCCGGCGATTTCGGATCCCAATATCCGGCGCCGTCGTACGCCATGATGTTCACGAAATCGAAATGCGCGAAGACGGAGTCGGGCACCTTGCTCCCGCCGTAGCCTTTCGACAGGGCGGCCGTGAGCAGCTTGCCTTTCGGCTTCAACGCACCGGCGAGTCCCGCGATGAATGCGCCGTAATCCTGATTGATCGACGGCCCTTCGAGATCCACGTCGAGGCCGTCGAATCCGTGACCGACCACGTAGTCCGCCAGCTTCGCGACAAAGCCCGCGCGTTTCGCATCGGTTGTCAGGTCGGCATAGCGCGCGAGCAGCGTCTTGTCGCCGGACGCCGAGCCGCCGCCAATCGAGATCAGCACCGGCACGCCATGCGCCTTCGCCTTCGCCAGCAGCGCCTCATTCTTCCGGCTGAAGGAGATGTCGCCGCTGTCATTCACCGGATTCTCAAAGGCGATGTTGAGATGGGTGACCTTCGCGTAATCGATCGTCTCCGCGAACGCCGGGAGGTCGATCCAGTTTGGCACGTAGGCCACCACCCGCTCCTGCGCCGGCAGGATCCGCGGCGTCAGCAGCAGCGCGACGAATGGGAGTGCTTTGTGAAAGAGAGTCATGGCGCAGCGGGCTCGGGGGATCAGTCGCGCACGGCGGAGGCCACCAGTTCCAGCACGCGGCGGAGGCCGTCGTCGCCGCCGAGGCTGCCTTCATTGAAAGGCGTGCGCGGGATCGGCTGCCACGCGTCGCGCGAGCGGTCGGGCTCGGGCTGCGGGAGGCCGGTCAGCGCCGGGTCATACTGGCCGTCCTTGCCGCCGAGCTTGTAGATCACGAGATCGAGCGACGGCACGACGAAGATGCCGAAGCCGCCCGCGCCGGATTTGTAGAAGGCATCGCGCGGCGCGGCGATGACGTGGCCGTCCGCGTTGTGCTCAAATTGCAGGCTGAACGGCGTGTGCGGATTGAACGGCGACGGCTGGCGGCAGAGCGTGATGTAA
This sequence comes from Chthoniobacter sp., assembly GCA_043728655.1. Lineage (GTDB taxonomy): Bacteria > Verrucomicrobiota > Verrucomicrobiia > Chthoniobacterales > Chthoniobacteraceae > Chthoniobacter. Next base: position 2,115 of record JAYTML010000620.1, read on the forward strand.
CCCGCGGGCACGAGCTGCCGGTCGCGCCACTTCCCCTCGCGCAGCAGGCAGTAGCCGAAACGCAGCGCATCCGTGGCATGCACCGCGATGCTCCCCGCGCCATTCGCGTGAGGCATGTCGAAATCGCCCCGATGCAGGCAGTAACCCCACGCGCCCCATCCCATCGGCTTTGCCAGCCGCTCGCGGATGTAGTCCTGAAGCTCCATGCCGGTGACATGCCGCAGCACGATCGACGCGATGTGCGGCGCGGGCGACGAGTAGGAATACCCCGCGCCGGGATCCGTCCACAGCGGCACGCGCAGCGACGACATGTCCAGGTCCCGGATGTTTTGCCCCGGCTTCGGCGCGAGCTGCGTGACCTTTCCCATCACGATGCCGGTCGGCGCCCCGCCCTCGCCCCAATACCCTGCGGACATGCAAAGGAGCTGGCCCAGCTTGATCTCGGCCTTGCGCGGATCATCGAGCGGCAGCGCCTCGGGCAGGTATTTCTCGGTGAAAACCTTCGTCTCCAGGCCGTCGGGGATCTTGTCCCGAAACTCGGACAGCATGATCCCGCATGCGATGCTCGTGAACGCCTTGCCCGTCGATGCCATGTCGGGGTTCGCGTTGCGGCTTGCGCGGCCGAAATACTTTTCAAACACGAGGTAGCCGTGCCGCACCACGAGCAGTCCGCCATTCTGCGTCCCGCGCTCGCAGACCTGATAAGCCTGCTCCAGTCTGCGCAAATCCATCCCGGCCTTTTCGCGAATCTCGCCGGCATCCTTCAGCGTGCGCCATCCGCCCTCGCTGTCGGGCGGAGGAAAGTAGTCGCCGGCCCCGAGCGCGGACGAGACAAGCGCGGCAAGCGCGAGTGGGATGATCCGGCGGGCTGCGCGACTGGGGGATGAAATCATTCCCCGATGTAACCAGCGAACGCCCGCCTGTCGCAATCCCCGTCACGGAAAACGCCTGTGTGGCGGAAGTCACGGCGAGGCGGAGGTGGGAGTCGAACCCACTCGTAGAGGTTTTGCAGACCTCGGCCTTCCCACTTGGCTACTCCGCCGTTCGCAGATGCGAGGGCGGAGAGGTAAGCGAACTTCCGGAAGGCGTCAACCGGCGATTCCCCGCGCCTATCCGCGCGCCTCCAGCGCCCGCTGCTTCTCCCGCTCGGCCGCGTAGAGACGGGCGTATTTGGCGCGGGGTTTCACGCCTTTGCCGAAGGCGGCATCGGGCACGCCCACGCCGAGCTTTTCCAAAACGAAAATGGCCGCGCCGCGGATGGACGCCTCCATCTCGTCGTTCGGGTAGATCGTCTGCCCGAGCACGTCCGCGAGCCGCTGCATGGCGGTGGCCGAGCGCTGGATGCCGCCGCTGACGATGAATTTCGGCGTGGTCTTTTCCGCCGCGAGCACCAGTTCCGCGATGCGCGCGATGCGGTGGTAGCTCGCCTCGGTGATCGCCTGCAAAAGATCGAGCGCGGACGTGTGCTGGCGCAGGCCGTGGATCGCGCCGGTCGCGTCCTCGTCCCACGTCGGCGCCCGCTCTGGATTCCAGAAAGGCAACACGACGAGCCCGTGGTCCGGGCCGGGGCGCTTCGCCAGCTCCGCCTCCAGGCTCGCTTCGCCCGCGAGCTGCAGCTCGCGCAGGCACCAGGCGCGCAGGTTCCCGGCATTGCTGACCGCCCCGCCGACGAGGAAGCGCCGCGCATCCACGCGGTAGCAGAACAGCCCGAACGGCGCGCGCACCTCGCCTCGGTCCCGCATCACCCGGAGCGCCGCGCTCGTGCCGACATTGATCGCCGCCAGCCCCGGACGCACCGCGCCGGAGCCGAGATTGCTCGCCGCGCCATCGCCGATACCGGGGAACCACGGCACGCCTTTCAGCTCGGCAAACTGCGCCGCGAGCCGTCCGCCGACGGGTGTCGGCTCGTCGCTCACCACACGCAGAGCCTTCGGCGAAACGCCGCACGCCTCGAGAAGCTGCCCGTCCCACGCGAGCTTCGCGGGATTAAACAGGCCGGTGGCCGTTGCCATCCCGACCGCGCAATTCGCCCCGCCAGCGAGCGTGTGCTGGAGCCACTCGGCGGGCGACAGCCATTGCTTCACCGCGGAGAATTTCCGCGGCTGCGTCCGCCGCAGCCAGCGCAATTTCGACGGCCAGAAAGACGCGCGCTGCATGCAGCCCGTCCGCGCGTGCGTGGCCTTTTCGGAGAACTCCGCGCGCAGATCCGCCGCGTCCGTGCGGCAGCGCGCATCCGCCCAGGTGATGATGTTCGTCAGCGCCGCGCCCTTCGCATCGCACCCCACGAGGCTGTGCCAGAAACACGACACGCCGATCCCGGCGATCTCGCGTCCGCGCAGCAGCGGGTCGGTGCGGTAGCGCTGGAGCGTCTGCTCCAGGCAGCGGAGCACGGCGCTCAGCATCACGCCCGGCTCCAGTTCCGCCGCTCCATCCGCCGAGGTGATGAGCGGATTCGCCTGCTGTGCTGTGGTGTTCGCGAGCCGGTTCGCCGCATCGTCGAAAAGCGCGGTGCGGCTGGAGGAGGTGCCGATATCGATGGCGAGGATGAGGGAGGACATGTGGAAAATGGATCCTCTCAATCCTGCGCGCGGCGCAGCAGCCAAGCCGCGCCGCCGCAGGTGGCGAGCGCGCCGAAGGCCAGAAAGGCGAGATCGCCCGCGATGTAGGAGAGGCCGGCGTCCCGCATATTGATCATGCGAAACGCGTGGCAGAAATGCGTGAGCGGAAAGGTCTGCGAAAGATAGCGGACGGACTCCGGCAACTGGCCGAGCGGGGCGAATGCTCCGGACAGCGGAAAGACGGGCAGCAGGAAGAAGACGGCGAACTGAATCGCCTGCGTCTGCGTGGCGCTGAAGGCCGAGATGAGCAGCCCGAGCCCGAGCGAGCAGAGCAGGAAAAGCAGGCAGATCACGCCGAGCACCAGCGGCTGACGGAAGGCGACGTGAAAATGAAAGTGCGCCACGGCGATGGTCATCCCGATGAGCAGCAGCGAGACGCCGAGATACGGGAGCACTTTCCCGATCACGATTTCGGACCGGCGCAGCGAGGTGACCATGAGCTGCGAGAGCGTGCCCGCCTCGCGCTCGCGCGTGATCGTGCAGGCCATGAGCGTGACGGTGAGGAGCTGGAGGATCAGCCCGATGATCCCGGGCGTGACGTAATCGATGAAACGCAGCCCCGGATTGTTGCGGATTTCGGTCGCTACCTCCCACGGCTCCATCGCCGAGACGAATTGCTTCCGCACCTCGACTGGCAGCTTTTCTCCCATCTCGAAAACCTCCTGCGGCAGGTTGTCGATCATGTCCTGCCGCGATTCGAGCTGGAACTCACCGAGGTGCATCCTCACCGCGCCCTCCACCTGCGCCGCCGTGCTCGTGTCCGTGCCATCGAGCACCAGCCGCAGCGGCACCGGCTCCCCGCTTTTCAAACCCGCCCCCCACCCCGCCGGCACGATCAGCGCCGCGTCGGCCTGCTCCCGGAGCAGATCGGGATCGGCGCCCGCGGGCGAGGGATCGCTTTTGAACGCGAAGCTGTCCTTTGCGGAAAGGAACTCCACCAGCTTCGCGCTCGTCTCACTCCGGTCCTCGTCGCGCAGCAGCGTGGGCACATGCGTGAGCGCGGTGACCTCGAACGCGTAGCCGAACAGCAGCGTGAAAAGCGGCGGCAGCAAAAAGATGAGCACGACGATCCGGCGGTCCCGCCAGATGTGCAGGAATTCCTTTGTCGCGACGCTCGCGATGGCTTGCACGCTGCCGCTCATCGCGCGCCCTCCCCGAGGATCGCGTGATAGCCCTGCGAGTAGGCTTTGAAAACGTCCTCCATGTCCGGCTCCGCCCACGAGTGCCCGTGCCATGTCAGCTCGGGAAAGGGCCAGTTCCCCTGCCAGTCGGCGACCAGCTTGCGCGGATCGGCCGCGTACACGCGCCCGTGCCCGCTGCGCAGCGAGACGCCGAGCACCCCCGGCGCGGCGCGGAGCTGCACGAGCGCGGGCATCACCGGCTCCACATGCATGTCGAGCACGGGCACCGTGAAGCTCGCCTTCAGCCGCCGCGGCGACTCTCGCGCCAGCAGCCGCCCTTCGTGGAGGAAGCCGACCGACGTGCAGCGCTCCGCCTCGTCCATGTAGTGCGTGGTGACAAAGACGGTCGTGCCGTCGTGCGCGAGGTGGTAAAGCAGATCCCAGATCTGCTGGCGGTGCACGGGGTCGAGGCCGGACGTCGGCTCATCGAGAAAAAGGAGGAGCGGCTCGTGGATGAGCGCGCAGGCGATGGCGAGGAGCTGTTTCATGCCGCCGGAAAGCGAGCCCGCCATCGCGTTGCGCTTCGCGGTGAGGTCCATCTCGACGAGCAACCGCTCGATCCGCGGCTCCAGCTTTTCGCGAGGGACGCGGTACGCGCCGCCGAAGAACCGCAGGTTCTCCAGCACCGTGAGATCGGGATACAGGCTGAATTTCTGCGCGACGTAGCCAAACTTTGTCCGGACCGCGTGCCGCTCGCGCCAGACATCGTGCCCGGCGATCGTCGCGCTCCCGCCGGTGGGCTTCACGAGGCCGCAGAGCATGCGGATCGTCGTGGTCTTTCCCGCGCCGTTCGCGCCGAGAAAGCCGAAGATTTCGCCGCGCGGAATCGCCATGGAGACGCCATCCACCGCGAGCGTGTCGCGGTACGCTTTTTTGAGGTCATTGAGGACGATGATCGGCTCCGGCTCAGGCATGTGGGCGGGATGTTTCAGAAAAACGCCGCGCAGCGCAACAGCGCCCGCGCGGCGTTGACATCGCACCGCCTGTTTTGTCTCTTCGCCCCACGTATGATCTGCCGTCTTCCCCTCGTTTTCGCGCTGCTCACTGCGGGTGCGCTCGCCGATCCGGTCGCCGAGATGTCGGCGTTTGCATCGTTGAAGAATCCCGATCTCACCAAGCTCGCAGCCGGCGAGATCCTGTCGGGACGCGGCCCGACGATGAGCTTCCCGCGCGGCCTCGCCATCGAGACCGCATACGTGGTGAAAGCGCCCGTCGCCAAAACGCTCGAACTGCTGCGCACCTGGTCGGCCGTCGGCAGCCCCGGCCCGCGCGTGTATCTCCACGGCGATCTCCCGGCGAAGCCTGCGCCCGACGACTTCCGCAAGCTCGCGTCCGCGCCATCCAGCGGGCCGGTGAAGGCGCTCATCGCCGCGACGGAGAAATACGATCCCGCGAAGCCTGCCATCGGCATCAGCGCGGACGAGGCAAAGGGAATCGAAAAGGCACCCGCGGCATCGTGGGGCGGGCCGCTCGCGGGCACCGTGGGCGGATTCTGGGGCGGCCTGCTGGCAGCGCGCGCGCAGGCTTTCAATGCGGGCGGAGTCGCGCGGCAGCCGGCGTATTCCTGGAAGGGCGAGAGCATCTCCGCAGCGGAGGAAATCGGGCGCCTGCTCAAGGAGGTGCCAAAGGTGCGCGCGCAGTTTTCCGGCCTCGCCTCGGCGCTGACCGGCGGCGGCGCACCGGCAAAGACCGCGCACTACTGGGAACTGTCCGAGATCGAGGGGCAGGCCGCATTTTCGCTCGGCGCCACGCTGGAAAAAACGGCCGCAGGCGGAGCCCAGACTGCCGACGTGCAGTACTACGCGAGCAGCGGCTACTTCGTCCTCGTGACCTTCAGCCAACTCTGGCCGGTCGAGATCGGCGGGCATAGCGCCACGCTCGTCTGGCGTGGCGATGTCATCGCATCGCCCACCCTCGGCGAACTCCGCGGCGTGGAGCGCATGGGATCGAGCGCCGCGATGATGAAGCAGGTGAAGCAAAGCGTGACCGCCTTTCTCAAGGACGCATCCCGATGAAACACACCGCGCTTTTCGCCATCCTCTCGCTCTGCGCCCAAGCCTACGGCGGCGCGGAAATCTCCAGCCAGACCGACGCGGAATACTCCCTCTTCAGCGGCATGCGCACCGACCTCGGACACGACCGCTTCGGCGATGTCTCCGGCCAGTCCGCCCTCCTCCGCGAGGTCGTCTCCACGCGCCTCGGCGAGGGGCCGCTTCTCCGGCTGGGCTTTGAATGGCAGCGGTTTTCCTTTGGCCTGCCCGACCGTGCTCCGCTGCCGAATACGCTCCAGTCGCTGAGCGCCGTCGTCGGACTGGACATGCAGCTTTTCGACTCGTGGCTCGTGCGGATCGAGGCGCAGCCCGGCTTTTACAGCGCCTCCGGCAGCCTCTCCGCCGACGATTTCAATGTCCCCTTCGTCATCGGCGGCTCCTACATCGCGAGCGCCGACCTCCAGTGGATCCTCGGCGTGAGCGTGGACGTGAACCGGGCGATCCCCGTCTTCCCCGGCCTCGGCGTGCGGTGGAAATTCTCCGACCAATGGGTGCTCAACGCCGTGCTGCCGCGCCCCCGCCTCGAATACGAATGGAGCAAGGAACTCACCGTCTTTGGCGGGGCCGATCTCCGCGGATCCACTTTTCGCGTGAGCCGGGATTTCGGCGACACCCACGGCGATTCCCGGCTGAACCGCGCGGTCGTGGATCTCATCGAGATTCGCGCCGGCGTGGGAGCGTCGTGGAAAGTCTCGTCATGGCTGAAAGCCGACATCGAGACCGGCGTCGTCGCGTATCGTGACTTCGACTTCCACCGCGCCGACTCAAACTACCAAAGCAAAGGCGGCGCCGCCTACGGGCAGGTGGTCTTCGGAGCGAAATTCTAGACTCACATCTCCCGCGCCCACTCCGGCCGCTCGCGGAGGTGGTAGAGCATCTCGCCGGCTTTGGGGACCAGGAGCACGCCGTCGTCCTCGCGGTGGTCGAAATCGCCGACATTGATCGTGGCGGGGTCGCGGTAGCCGAGGTTGATCTCCTCGCAAATCTCGCGCGGGATGCCGGTCGCGAGCGTCACCTTTACACGGCATTTCTCCACGCCGTCCTCATACGTGCCAATGCCGCGGACGTGCGTGCTATGCGCGAGCGTGCCCCACGGCACGTCCTTGAATTTGTCCCACTGCTTGAGGAAGTAATCCCGGCAGTGGTAGCCGATCTGCCGGATGAGATGCCCGTGCGTGATGCTGATCTCGTGGATGTGCGGCGCGTAGATGATCAGCTCGCCGCCGTCCGCGACGACCGGCTCCAGCTTGTACATGCACTTTCCGCCGACCCACAGCTCGTCGTACATCTTCGGCGCGCAGGAGAGGACGGTGTGAAAGGGGCGTTCCTTGTATTCGATGTGCAGCTTCTTCGAGAGATCGCTCGCCTCGTCCCATGCGCCTTCCGGGCTGCCGATGAAAAGCCCGGCAAGCTGCGCGTGATCCACCACCATGCTGATGCACAGCTTCGGCACCGTGACCATCGCGCCCACGCGGTCCACCACGCGGCGCACGGGCGTCCATTTGTTGCCGATGATCATCGGATTCGTCACGACCGCGCCGAGCCAGTGGAAAAAGTTCAGCACCTCCGCGCCGCTGATGCCGGGGAAGAGGTATTTGTTTCCGCCGGAAAAGCCGACGACCTCGTGCGGAAAGACCGGCCCGCAGATGACGAGCTGGTCGTAGTCGAAGATGCGCGCGTTGATTTTCACCGGGACCTCCATCTCGAAAAGCCCGTCGGTCAGCGCCCGCGTGTCGTCGAAGGTGAGGTCGCCGATCTGGCGCAGCGCCGCGTCATTGTCCCACTCGTGGTTGAAAAATCGGACGTCCGCGTAGGTCGCGCGCCGCTCCTCGGGCGTGATCTCCAGTCGCTCGCAGATCGCCTCCTCGCTCATCGGCTGATGCGTGCCGAGCGCGATCATCACGTCGAAATGCTTCGTCGCCCCGCCGATCTGCGCGTGCAGCCCGGCGAAGATCATGCCGAGCGGGCACGTCCGCGTCGCATCCGGCACGATGAGGAGAATCTTCTTGTCCCGGTAATCCTTCGCCGAGCACGCCTGCGCGATCAGTTCGCGGGCCTGGGCTGCATTGAGAAACGTTCCGGCCGGGGCGATGTGGGAGAGCGTGGACATGGAGGAAATTTACACCGCTCAGCGCCCCGGGGGCACGGAGTTTTCACGGGCATCCGCAGCGCCTGCCGGCGGCAACACAGGATTCCAACGGGCGGCTAAGGCGTGTGCGCTTCGCCCACCGTGAGGACGAGTTCGACGGTGGTGCCGCGGCCCACGAACTCCGCCTTTTTCACGACGCCGCGCACCGGCAGGTCCGCGCCTTTCAGCGCGCGGGCGAGCGGCGCGGCGGTATCGCTGCGGAAGAGCGCCACGATATGGCCTGGCACCGTCGCGCCGCGGACCAGCACCGCCTGATCGCGGCTCAGCGCCTGGTTCACATAGCCGTCGTCCTTCGTCGCCTTCACGACATCCAGAATCATCCGCAGCTCCGCGGGGCGGCCGGCGCAGTTCTTTTCCAGCCATTCGTTGGCCGCTTCCACACCGGCGATGTTCAACTGCCCCGCGCTCATCAGGCTGATCGTTGCGGGCATCGTTCGCACCAAATCATCGAGCGCGCGTACCGCCGCCCCAGCGGCACCGGCAGCCGGTGGGGCGGCGACCTGGGCGGGCGCGATCGGCGCTGCTGTCTTTTCGGGAGCCGCGACGTTCGGAATTTCACTGGCGTTTTTCGGCACATTGCCCAGCGCGGCGAATTGCCCGGACAGGCGGAAGCTCGTCACCGTCACGCGACCTCCGGACTGTGTGTGCGGGAGATTCACGCCGAGCACAGCGTCCTTTGGCACAGGCGCAAACTGCACGCCGAGGGGACCATTGAGAAACGAGGCCGGCGTTCCGCCCGATCCGCCAAAGTAAGCGCTGACCTTGATCGGCTTTGTCTCCTTCGGCCACGCGTGCCGCTTTGCCTGAAACTGGCAGCTCTCGAAAACGCAACCGACCGTGGCGGCGAGCAGCGTCTCCGTCACCTCGCATTGCACGAAGCGGCAACTGTCGAACAGGACATCCTTCTGCATGTAGCCCGCGGCGTTTTCCTTCACGCCGATCGACGGGAGCTTGATGTTGTAGAAAGTGCAGCGCGTCGCCTTCACCGAGTAGTCATTCACCGGCAGATCGCCGCGCATGAATTTCTGCGTGAAGATGCAGTTGTCGAATTTCCAGCGCGTGCCCCACCACGACACGAACCAGCTCGTGTCCTTCGACAGCTCGCAGTCCTCAAACACCGAATCCGCCGCCTCGACATTGAGGCCGAGCTGCCCGCCGATATGCACCTTTCGGAACTGGGTGCCCTCTATTTTCCAGCGCTGATCCCCCTTCTTCCCCTGAAAACTGACGCCCTCGATGAACGTGCCCGGCTGTGTCTGGACGAGGAACTTTCCGTCCAGCTCGATCGGCTTCGTGGCGCGATACGCGCCCGGCGGGATCGTCACATCCACATCCCAGACGCGCGCCTGATAGCCGCCGCTGCCCTGCTGCGCAATCACCCGGGGCGAAAGCGAGAGCAGCGTGGCGAGAGCAAACCCAATCCCGGCAAAGAAGCGCGTTTTCATAAAAAATCCTCCGCGCGAAAGGAGAGCCGCCGCGCGCCGCAGCCGCAAGCGGCAAACCGCCGGTCAGATCGTCTGCGAAAGATACCCGCCGTCCACGCGGATGTCCGTGCCGGTGATGAAGCTGCTCGCCCCCTCCGCCGCGAGGAAAACGCATGCGCCGATGAGTTCCTCGCTCTTTCAAAACCGCAGAATCGGCGTGCGGCCCGAGATCACCTGCGTTCGCGCGGTTGGTGTGCCGTCGTGGCTAAAGAGCAGCTTGCGGTTTTGCTCCGCAGGGAAAGGCAGGGAAACTTCGGGCTTGTCTCGCGGCGGACTTCGCGTCCCCAATCGCGTCGCCCATGCGCTACCGCCCCCGACCGCTCGCCACCGTCCTCGTCGCATTTTTCGCCTGCGTTTCGGCCTTTGCCGGACAGGTCGATCGCACGCTCGACATCTACTGGGTGGATGTCGAAGGCGGCGGCGCCACGCTCATTGTCACCCCCGCGGGCGAATCGGTGCTGATCGACTCCGGCAACCCGTTCGAGCGCGATCCGGGCCGCATTCACAAGCTGGCCACCGAAGTCGCCGGACTGAAGAAGATCGATCACCTCGTGACTACGCACTTTCACGTGGACCACTTCGGCGGCGCGGCGAACCTCTCCGCGCTCATCCCGATCGGGCAGGTGCATGACAAAGGCATCCCCGAAACCGACCCGGACGGACGGCCGGACAACTCGCGCTGGGCGATCTCCAGCCAGCCGTATCGCAATTTCAAGGCGGACGGGCGAAACGTCATCCGCGCCGGTGACGAGATCGCCCTGAAACAGTCCGGCACCCTCAAACTCAAGCTGCGCTGCCTCGCCGCAAACCAGCAGCTCATCGATGCCCCGGCTGACGCGCAGCCGAATCCGCTCGCCGGGAACCACGTCGAGAAACCCAAGGACACGAGCGACAACGCCAACAGCGTCGCCCTGCGGTTCGACTTCGGCGGCTTCCGCTTTTTCGACGGCGGCGACCTCACATGGAATGTCGAAGCCGCGCTCGTCACCCCGGCCAACCGCGTCGGCCCGGTCGATGTCTATCAGGTCAATCACCACGGCCTCGAGGTGAGCAACAACCCGGTCTTCGTCCACAGTCTCGCGCCCACCATCTCGGTGATGAACAACGGACCGAAGAAGGGCACCGGCGCCGCGACCGTGGCCACTTTGAAAAGCTCTCCCGGCCTGCAGGCCATGTATCAGGTCCACAAAAACGTCCGCCCCGATTCCGAGAACAACACCGCTGACGAGTTCATCGCCAACGCGGACGAAGCCTGCACGGCGAACTACATCAAGCTGACCGTCGCCTCGGACGGAAAAAGCTACACCGTCTCGATCCCTGCGACGGGCCACAAGCGGACCTTCCAGACGCGCGCGCAATAAGCCGCAATCCACCGTCAGTCGGAAAGTAGCGGCTTTGGAAAAGCCATCAGCGGGATTTTCAACAGAGCACCCATCCCCCATGCGTGGTTGCACCGCCCGTTTTTTCAAAGGCCGGCGCAACGTCCCCAACCCCCAATTCCCAGATGAAGCACCTCCCACTCCTCGCCACGTTTTTCACCACGGTCATCGCGCACGCCGCGCCGGAAGCCTTCGAAGTGGGTCCGGCGGAAACGAATCAACTGCCCCGCGGAAAGGAAGCGGATGGGATCATTGGCGATTTCATCCTGCGCAACGACAAGGTCGAGGCGGTGATCTCCGGCAACCTGCCGCTCCGGCGCGCGAATATGAGCACGTTTTACGGCGCGGATGGCGTCACGCCCGGCTGCCTCTACGACCTGACGCTGCGCGGCACGGGCAATGATCAGCTCACCATCTTCGCGCCTTCGCAGCAGCAGGGCGCAGTCTCGTGGGTGCGCGTGGCGCAGACAGGCGGCGACGGCGAGGCAGCGGTGGAAACGGTTGTCACCGCCGCGAACAACGGCGGACTCGCGCGGCACCACGTGTACTCGCTGCGCGACGGCTGGCAGGGTGTGGTCGTAAAGACGACGCTGACCAATGAAGCCAAGGCCGCGCGCAAGGTGACGCTCGCCGACAAGTGGACGAATTTCTGGCGCACGGGCCTCGCGCCGACCGGCGGACCGGGCATCCAGTGGGCTGAGGCGGTGGACCCGGCGGACCGCTGCGGTTACGCGGTCGGTTTCACCGGGCAGGCGCCGCCGACGGAACGCGAACTCAAACCGGGCGAAAGCGTGACGTTCACGCGCTTCATCGCGGTGGCCGCCTCACCAGCAGAAGCCGTGGGACTCGTCGCGCAGCAGCAGGGAGCGGCCGGCACCGTAAAGGGCACGGTGAAAGCAAAGGACGGCAGCGCGGTGGAAGGAGCGGCACTGGTGATCCGGCAGAGCGCCCCGCCAGCGGCGTCCGCAAATGAATCGAAGCCGGCGAGCGCCACCGCTCGCGTGGCAGCGCGGACATTGCGCGCGATGGGCATCGCGTATTCCGGCGCGGATGGCGCGTTCACATTCGCGCTGCCGCCCGGAAAGTATCGCGCGACGATCAGCGACCAGGGCCGCGGCGAGGTGGAGCAGGGATTTGAAGTGCGCGCGGGCGAAACCGCTTCGCTCGCAGCGGAACTGGCGGGCGCGAGCACGGTGAAGTTCGACATCCGCGACGAATCCGGCGCATCGATCCCGTGCAAGGTGCAGTTCCTTGCAAAGGACGGGACCGAGCCGGTGAACCTCGGCCCCGACCAGCGCGCCCATGGCTGCCGCGACCAGTATCACAGCGAGCGCGGCGATTTCCGCGTGCAGATCCCGGCCGGCAGCTATCGGGTGGTGATCACGCGCGGCATCGAGCATTCGCACCTCGCGCAGGACGTGACGCTGAAGACGGGGGAATCGTTCGCTTTCACCGGCACGCTGAAGCGGCTCGTGGACACGCGCGGATGGGTGAGCGCCGACTATCACAATCACTCCACTCCGAGCGGCGACAACACCACGGGCACCGACGACCGGCTGATCAATCTCGCTGCCGAGCACATCGAATTCGCGCCCACCACGGAGCACAACCGGCTCTACGACTGGCGCCCGCACCTCGAGAAGCTAAACCTGCTCGCGCACGTCCAGACCGTGCCCGGCCTCGAACTGACCGGCAGCGGCGCGCACTTCAATTCCTTCCCCTTCAAGCCCGTGCCGCACACGCAGGATGGCGGCGCCCCGCATTGGCACAAGGATCCGCGCATCACCGCCATCACGCTGCGCGACTGGCAGGGCTCGGAGCCGGATCGCTGGGTGCAGATCAATCACCCGGACATGGAGACAAACTTCATCGACGCCGATCAGGACGGTCGCGTGGATGGCGGTTTCCGCGGACTCGCCACGCTCATCGATGGCGTGGAGACGCAGAACTACGACACCAGCGAACTGCTCGGCGGACGGCCCATCCGCATCGGCCTCGACGCGAAAACCGGCAAGGAAAGCGTGCGCTACGTGCGCGAATTCATCTGGCTGCAAATGCTCAACCGCGGCCACCGCTACGCCGGCATGGCCGTGTGCGACGCGCACACCGTCTATGGCAATGGCGTCGGCGGCTGGCGCATGTACATGCCGAGCGCGAGCGACGAACCGGCGAAGATCGACTGGCGCGAAAACGCCCGTTCCGCCAAGGCGGGCCGCAGCTACCTCACCACGGGACCCTATCTGCAGGTGACGACCGACGACGGCGCCGGTCCCGGCGACACCGTCCGCGCTCTGTCCGGCGGGGTGAAGCTGCGTGTGCGCGTGCAATGCACGGACTGGATCGAGATCGACCGCGTGCAGGTGCTCGTGAACGGCCGAGCCGAGCCGGAACTGAATTTCACGAAGGCGAAAGACCCGGCGATGTTCAAAAGCGGGGTGGTGAAGTTCGAGGAGACGCTGGCCGTGGCCCTGAGCGAGGACGCCCATCTCATCGTGGTGGCGTGCGCGGAAAACAGCGACCTGCGGATCGGCTACGGCACGAGCACGCAGGCGAAGGTGAAGCCCTTCGCGTATCACAACCCGATTTTCGTCGATACGGATGGCCACGGCTTCGCGCCGAACAACGACACGCTCGGCTGGCCGCTGCCGACGAAGAAGATCAGCGTCGAGAGCGCGAAGAAAATGCTCAAGGAGCGCGGCTTCGACACCGCCGTGCCGGAACCTCAGACTTCGCTCTGAGTTGCCCGGCGGCGCCGGCGAAAAGGAACTAGATCGTCTGGCTCAGATAGCCGCCATCCACGCGGAGGTCGGTGCCGGTGATGAAGCTGCTGGCCTTTTCGGCGGCGAGGAAAACGCACGCGCCGATCAGCTCCTCGCTCTTTCCAAAGCGCTGCATCGGCGTGTGGCCCCAGATGGCCTGGGTGCGGGCCGAGGGGCTGCCGTCGTCGTTGAAGAGCAGCTTGCGGTTTTGCTCCGCGGGGAAAAAACCTGGCGTGATCGTGTTCACGCGCACGCCATTGGTCGCCCACTCGCGGGCGAGGAATTGAGAGAGGCTGAGCACCGCGGCCTTGCTCGCGGAGTACGCCACCACGCGCGAGAGCGGCAGGTGCGCGCTGACGCTGGCGATATTGATGATCGAGCCGCGGCCGCGCGCACACATGCCGGGGCCGAATTCCTGACACGGCAGCAGCACGCCGCCGACGAGATTCAGGTCGAAGTTCGCGCGCCAGTCTTCGAGCGCGATGGACTCGAAACCGCGCTCCGCCGTCACCGTCACCCGCGCATCATTGCCTCCCGCCGCATTGACGAGGATCGTCGGCGCTCCGAACTCCGCTTCGATCGCCTCGTGCGCGGATTTCACCGACGCCCGGTCCATCGCGTCGGCGGTGAAAAACTTTGCGCTCCCGCCCGCATCGCGTATGGCCTTCGCCCGGGCTTCACCCCGCTCGGCACTGCGTCCGACCACCGCGACCTTCGCGCCCGCCGCAGCGAGTCCGTCCGCCAGGGCGCCGCCGAGCACGCCCGTCCCGCCGATCACCACGGCGACTTCGTTTTCGAGATCAAAAAGGTTTGTCATAGAGGCGAGCGAGCACAGCGGAGCGGCCGCGTCTTTGCAAGATGGGAGCACCTCCGCCCGGGAGTCGATTTACCGAGGGACCAGCCGGCTGCGCCGGGTCGCAGGCTCTACGCCTTCGCCACGGGCGCCTCGATCAGCAGCTCGATCTCCACCTCGTCGCCCACCACGGAGACGCCCTCGATCAGCTTGCTCCACGTCAGCCCGTAATCGCTGCGCTTGATGGTCGTCTTCGCCTCCCAGCCCGTCTGAAGGCCGCCAGTCATCCCCTTGCCCTTGCCGAGGAATTTCACCTTCAGGGTTACTTCCTTCGTCACGCCGTGGAGCGAGAAGTCACCCAGGACATCCGCCGTTTCCTCGCCGGTGCGCGTCACCTTTTTGCTTTTGAAAGTCATCTCGGGAAACTTTTCCGCGTCGAAGAAATCCGGGGAGCGCAGGTGCGTGTCGCGCTTCTCATTCGCGGTGTTGACGCTCTTGGTCGCGATCTTCACCTCGACGCTGGACTCCTCCGGCTTCGCCGCGTCCCCCGTGATGGTCCCCTGCACGTCATTGAAACGCCCGCTCACGTAGCTGAAGAGGTGCTTCACCTTGAAACCGATGGTCGAATGTACCGGATCGATCTCGAATTTCTCCGCCGCCGAAGCGTGCGCGAGAGTGAGGGCAGTGGTGAGGGCTAAAATACGGAGAAACGTTTTCATGGCCGGACGCTAAATGCCGCGCGGCCGCCATCCAAGGCGAAAACCGGCCGCCGCCGGGGCGCCGCAGGTCAGCGCCAGAGCGTGGCGACCAGGAACCACCCGATCATCAGCGCCGCGATGGTCAGCTTTGCAAAAATGCCCGCGGTGGTTCCGAGAAAGGTTCCCCAAGTGGAGCGCCCCGCCGGCAGCAGACCCTGCCCGCCGATCAGTTCCCCGATCAGCACGCCAGCGAGCGGGCCGACGAAGATGCCCAGCGGAAAAAAGAACATCCCCGCGATCGTCCCGACCAGTCCGCCCACAGCTCCCCACCGCGTCGCGCCAAACTGCCTCGCGCCGATCGCGCCGCTGAAGAAATCCACCGCGTAGCTCAGGAGCGTCAGCGCCACGAGCCCGCCGATGCCCCACCAGCCGATGCTATGCGCCTCGCCGAGCGCCAGGTGGTGCATGATCGCGGCTGCCAGGATCACGGTCGTCCC
>JAYTML010000621.1:0-2442 GCA_043728655.1 Chthoniobacter sp.
GGGCGCTGGGTGCGAGGGCGTCGGGCATGTGGAAAAAGAGCGCCCTTCTTACTGCGCCGCACAGCACTCGGCAAGCGGCGCGGCGTCTTCCTCTCGCCACTGCCCAAAATGCTTTGACGCTCCCGTGAGCCGCTGAAATAAAAGCCGCCCGCGCTGCGGCGCGCACTTCCTCTCCACACCATGACCACCGTCCTCCAACTCAAAACCATCAAGAAAAACGTCACCGGGGCCGTCGCCTCGGAACTCGACAAGAACGGCGGACTGCTGCGCCTCGCGCCGTGCTGGGTGCCGCGCAGCTTTCTCCAACCTGGCAAGCGGCTGAAGCTGCACCCGGACGACCTCTACGCCTTCGGGCTGAACCGCGGCGGCATCGACGAGCGCTGGTTCGCATCCACCACGCCCGCGGCCAATGACAACCGCACGCCCGACGAGGGGCTTAGCTACGTGGTCGCCGGCAAGTCGCGCTTCACGCTCCAGCAGGCGGTCGAGGAATGCGGCGCGGACCTCATCGGCTCGGCGATCTGGCGCAAATACAAGAAGTGGCCGGTGTATTCCAAGTTCTTCGACAACATGGGGCCGATCCCGCACCACATGCACCAGTCGAAGAAGCAGGCCGCGCTCGTCGGCCAGGAGGGAAAGCCGGAGAGCTACTACTTCCCGCCGCAGCACAACAACGTCGGCAACAACTTCCCCTACACGTTCATGGGCTTCGAGCCCGGCACGACCAAGGCGCAGGTGCGGAAGACGCTCGAAGATTGGAACAAGGGCGACAACGGCATCCTCGATCTCTCCAAGGCCTACCGCCTGAAAGTCGGCACCGGCTGGCTGATCGACCCGTGCATCCTCCACGCGCCCGGCTCGCTCTGCACGTATGAGCCGCAGTGGGGCTCGGATGTTTTCGGCATGTATCAGTCGCTCGTCGAGGGCCGCGAGGTGCCGTGGTCGCTGCTCGTGAAAGACATGCCGAAGTCCAAGCACAAGGATCTCGATTTCATCGTGGATCAGCTCGACTGGGACAAAAACGTGGACCCGAAATTCAAGGACAACCACTACCTCGAGCCCGTGCCCGTCGCCGACACGCGCAGCGAGGGCTACGTGGACCGCTGGATCGTCTATGGCAAGGTGGACGGCGAGCAGCTTTTCACCGCGAAGGAACTGACCGTCGAGCCCGGCGCCGTCTGCACCATCAAGGACAAGGGCGCGTACGGCCTCATCTGCGTGCAGGGCCGCGGCGCGATCAACGGCGAGGCGCTCAACAGCCCGAAGCTCATCCGCTTCCACGAACTGACCGAGGACGAGTTTTTCTGCACCGAAGCCGGCGCGAAAGCCGGCGTCACCTTCGCCAATACCAGCGAAACCGAGCCGCTAGTCTGCCTCCGCTACTTCGGCCCCGAAGTGAACCCCGACGCCCCCGCGATGGGCGCGTATCGGAAGAACAAGTTCAACTAAGTTGCGCGCAAGGGGCGCGTGCAGCAGCGCTCAGCTTGTCATCCGAGAGTGACGCAGTAGTCTGCCCGCATGAGCACAGCCAGCGGCCGCAAACCTTGGGTCAGCCCCGAGGAGTATATCCAAGGCGAACTCCTCAGCGAAGTTCGCCACGAATATTTTGCGGGCGAAGTCTTCGCGATGGCGGGGGCGAGCGAGAATCATAATTACATCGCAGGAAATATTTTCGGAGAACTTTACGGCCATCTGCGCGGCAAGCCCTGCGCGCCCTTTATGAATGACATGAAGGCGCACGTTCACAGCGCTGGGGACGATTGGTTTTACTACCCGGACGTGATGGTCAACTGCGACCCGGCGGGGCAGCACAAGTATTACTGCGATACGCCGTCGGTCATCGTGGAGGTTCTGTCGCCGGACAGCGAGATGCGCGACCGGCGGGAGAAGCGGCTGGCGTACGAGAAGATCGCGACGCTGCACACGTATGCGCTCGTCTCCCAGGAGCGGCGCGAGGTGCAGATCTTTCGGCGGAAACCGGAAGGCGGCTGGACACGCGAGGGTCTGCCGGAGGCGGGCGATTCGCTGCGGTTTCCGCAGTTGGATTTCGCGCTGCCGCTGGATGCGATCTACGCGCGGACGGGACTTTGAATCGCGTGCCGACGCGAAGCTGGTGAATCAACCGCGGAACGCGGCGAGGGCGGCTTGGAAGACCGCCCTCAGCGGCTGGCCGGTGCGTTCGCTGGCGAGGCGGCAGGATTCGAACTCCGGGGCGACCTGGATGACGCGGCCCTGCCGCAGGCCGAGCTTGACGGTGATTTCACCGAACTCGGTGGCGACGCTTTGGAAGCGGCGTTCGAGTTTCAGGCGCGTGATCTTTTCCACGCGGAGTCCGAAGGCGCTGGTCTCGGTGAAGATGATGTCCGCGAGCGGCTCGGCGTGCGCCTCGTCGCAGAGGACGGAGAGCTGCACGGCGGGGCGGTTTTTTTTCATCTGGATCGG
>JAYTML010000622.1:0-6348 GCA_043728655.1 Chthoniobacter sp.
CGAGTCCATCGAGTATCTAGTGGATGAGGCCGACTGTGAGATCTTCCTCGAACTCGGCCCCGGCGGCGTCCTCGCCGGCCTGCTCAACCGCATCCGCAAAGGCACCCCCTGCCATTCCATCACCGACTGCGCCTCGCTCGCATCGGCCGTCGAGGCCATGCGGGCGTGACACTGAGACGAATCCGAACCGAATCGCCGGGAGTCCCGTCTCTCCCCTACCACCGCTCGGTCAGCTCCAATAGCTTCCTGGCTGCGTCCCCTGCCTTGGAAAAATCCTCGGTCCTCGCTGCGGTGCGGAGTTCTTTGAGCAGGGAGTTCGTTGGCTCGGCCGCCGCGCCGAGTGTGTGCTCCAGTCGGTCGCAGATGAGTTCGAGAGTTACGACGTCGCTCAACACGAAGCCCTGTTCGTGGGCTTTCGCATCCACCATGGTCTTGCGTGCCGAAACCGCGAAACGGTCGCGATCGACCGAGTCTGGAGAACGATAGCGCAGTTGCAGGTCGAGGACCGACAGCGCCACCTCGAGCGCGCCATTACGCGTACCGTCGCTCTCTTTCGCTGCCACGCCGGGTTGCAGCGCATCTCCCTCGATGGTCCGCAGCGCGCGGTCGAGTTGGGCGGCCAGCAGGGTCGAAACTCCCCCCCGGGCGCGCATGGCTCCCCAAGCTATCTTCATCCCTTGGAGTTTAGTTGCGGCATCATCCCACTTCTTGGAGTCCGCTATGCTGAAAATATCCATCGCACTCTGATAGATTGCTTTGAGCTCCGCCGGCACCGCCTCGGCGAGGGAGTCCGTCGGCACCGCCAACGCTACTGCCTCTACTTCGGACGGAGTCGTGGTGATGAATTCTCCATATCCGGGAACGAATGTCTTGTCGGAGTAAGTTCCCTCCATGTGAAGCTGCTCCCCGATCATCCCGCCGGTCCTTGGACCCATTGGACCACTGACGGTGACATCAATCGCCTTTACCCTGACTTCCTCAAACGCAACCCCCGGAATGTTCTCCACCCGATAGACATCACCCACCTTCGGATTCGCGGGCATGATCATCGCTGGCGGCCCCTCTTTGCCAGCGATCCAAGTGCCATCGGTATCTGCCACTTCTCCATCGTGGTAGTTGGATACTTTTTCCCCAAAGTACCATACGGACCCGTCATCCGCCTGGGCATACCAGTCCAGCGCACATTCCTCGATCCGCCGGTCTAGGTGAGCGACGTACTGCACCTCGACCGTCTCGATGTCTTTCCCCTCCCATGTGATCGTTTTGGTTTTCGGCATCAGGGTATAGATCACCTGCAAGGCTTGCCCATCCACATGACCGAGGAGAATCGTCTGGGTAACGCTTTTCACCGGGTACAGCGGGTGCGTGATCTTGGTAGGATTCGAGAAAGTGGGTTTCTTGATGTCCACCCGCTTGCTTACCGGGGCGACCGGGAGGTGTTTTAGGTCGCCGAGCGATGGCTGTTCGATGTCAGCGTCCGCGGCGCTGGCGGCGAGCGGTGTCACCACCAGGAGCGCAGCCACTGCCGACATGACCGCCATTCGATGTGACCGGAGTTCAATAGTGAAATGCTTCTTCATTGGGATAGTTGGTTCTTTGGTTATTGTTTGTTGTCATTCGAGCGCCCATCACTGTCTCCAGCCAAACCGGCTTGGTGTGGCTGAATGACGGATAAGCGGCTCACGGAGGGAACCATTCGGCAGCGCCCTTAACCGTTGCTTAACGGTGCGGAAAAAAAGTTTCGCTGGCTCCCAATCTTTGATGAGTCGCTTTCTAGAACCTGCCATGCACTTAGCCTGGCGAGCGGCGGGAGCACCGAAGGTGCGCAGATATGCCAACCCAGGGCAACGCCTTGGGAACAGGTTAAGCGTGGGCCAGCCCTGAAAGGGCGTAACACTTTGTTTCGCCCTTTCAGGGCTGGCAAATCTCCCTCCACTTTCTCAGGGCGTTGCCCTGGGCTGGCTTGTCTGCGGGCCTTTGGCCCTCTACGGCGAAGCGACCTCAAAAACTCCGTTCTGGATGACGGCCCATTGTTTCGCATTGCCGCCCCTATTCGCCGTCGAAACTCCACTCCCAGGCGAAGATCGCCTCCCAGACTCCGTGCTCCTTGAAGACGATGCCTTGTTCAAACTTGAGGTTTTTACTGACCTGCCAGGCTAGGCCGACGAGTGCCTCGGTTTCGTTGCGATCTCCCACGGACCGGTCGCGGAAGCTGCCCATTCTTCGGACGCTCGCCACCTCGGCGATTACGCCGAGGTAATGGTTCACGCGCCATTCTGAAGCCAGCGTCACCTCGACGGTGTCGTCCAGCTCGCGGTCCCCGATAAACGTGTAAAGCGCGTTGAGATCGATATTCACGAAGACGAAATCCTTACTCGCGATGAGGCCGAGCGTGTAATCGCGGCCGGGATCGCCGAGGTCGGGATCCGCAGCCGTGGGCCATCTGATCGTGCCCTCAAGGCTCAGCGCGGGCCGATAGCGCCGTTCGCTCAAAAATTCGTAATCCAGCGTCGTCTCCAAATCCCCAAAGCCGCTGACCGAACGCACGTCCGGTCTCCGGCCGACGATGCGGCCGAACCTCGGTTCGACGGTCAACTTCAACCGCTCTGACAAACTATATTCGATGAGGATGGGAAACCCATACTCGGTCTGGTCCTTGTCGCGCTGAAACTCAAAGCCGCTCCCGAACACGAGTGAGTAAACCGGCGTGAGAAGCGAGAGAGTCCCATCGGGAAGTCTGGTGCCGGTGGTGCCGGACGAACGTGACCGTGTGATCCTCGCGGAGGCGGGCAGAGTAGCTGCCAGCAATGCTGCGGCAATCAGAACGACGTAAGGGATGCGGGTAAGGCTTGGTGTTTTCATTTCCGTGGCGGTGAGATGAGACGGCAGTGACGGTTTCATCCAGCGGAGCAGTCTGGCGAACTGGCGCCGGATGGGTGCGGGCGACGCCCGGCTTTATTTTTTCGTCACTGAGATCAGTGTCGCCACTTCTCCCGCCGAGGATTCGCCACGGACAAAGCCGACGCCTTTCGCGAACCACTTATACGCATGGCCGGATTCCAGCATGGACCACTCCTTGATCTTCACACAGTCCTTGAAGCTACCGTGCGGCACGGTGATGGCTTCGCCGACGGCGACGACCTGCCCCACGTCCTCCGCCTCGCCGGCGAAGAATTCCTGCTTGTAGGGAGCGCCGGGCCGCGGGTTGGACGGCATGATGATACCAGGTTGCGCGCCCTTTACCCCGGCCTCCCAAGAGCCTGCCGTGCTCACCCGTCCGCCGGATTTGAACTCCTTGGTCGTTTCACCGAAATACCAGACGGCTCCGTCCTTGGCCTGCGCATACCAGTCGTAGGTATCCTCCAGGAGGACGCCTTCGATCGTCACCGTGTCATGCACGATCACGCACTTCACACCCATGACCGTTTTAGTCTCGTGGGTCACCGTGGCCTTGTTCTCCCGTGTTTCGCGGCCCTCTTTCTCGATCACCGTGAACGTGGTGCCGGGGATGAGGGGGAAGTAGGGATTGCTGATAACGTGCGTGAAGTTCGCGGGGTCGATGGCGGGACGATATTTGTCGCCGCCAAATGCGTCCGCGGTAACAAAGGCGAGAAGTGCGGCGGTGATACGGAGGCTGGCGGTAAGCAGAGTTGTTTTCATGTGGTGATGACTTAACGCGGGCAAACTTAAGAACGCCTTAACGCGGCGAAACTATTTTGCGATGGAGGGCGAGGGAAACAAGATGCGCACTTCAAAGCGCTGGCCCTCGTGGAGATCGACGCTCAGGCGATGGCCGAGCAGTTCGCATAACCCTCGCGCGATCGAGAGTCCTAGTCCGACGTGGGTGCGGTCGCCGCGCGCCGCGTCCTTGCGCCAGAAGCGGTCGAAGACGTGATCGAGATCCGCACGGTCCAAAACCATCGCGGTGTTCACGAGGCGCAGTTCCACGCCGTCGGGTCCGGCCTGGGCGTGGCACTCCACCACGGTGCCCGGGACACTGTGGGCGACGGCGTTTTCCACGAGATTGCGGAGGATCATCGCGAGCTTGTCTTCGTCGCTCTCGACGACGAGTCCCGGCGTGATGCGCTCGTCGAGCTGGAGTCGCTTCGCCGCGGCGTCGTCCGCCGCGCGCCGCCAGCAATCACGCACCAGCGCCTGCACCTCGATGGGTGCCGTCCGCACCGCCGCTCTGCCCTCGTCGCAGCGCGAAAGCGTGAGCAGCGTGGTCACGATCTTTTCCAACTGGATGGAGATCATCCGCGTGTCCTGAAAGAACTGCCGCGTGCTCTCCACATCGTCCGGCCAGCGCTCGCCCACTTCGCACGCGGTGCGCAGTTCGGCGATCGGTGTGCGCAGCTCGTGCGCGAGGTCGCTGGAGAACCGCCGCTCTTTCTCGAAGGCCTGCTCCACGCGATCGAGCAGGCGGTTCACGGCTGTTTCAATCGCGGCCAATTCCACCGGCGGCGCGGACACATGGAGCCGGGTCGCCAGCGCGTCGGGCGCGATGGCTGCGATCTGCGCATTGATCTCCTCGATCGGCCGCAGCCCGCGCGCGATCGCCCGGCGCACGAGCCACGCCAGAGCAAACGCCAGCGCCACCGCGACCGCGCCGCCCGCGAGGTAGAGCGAGGCGAGCAGTCCGTCGAGCTGCGTGCGGCTGCGCGCCACCACGAGCACCAGTTGCACGCCGGTCTGCTCCATCGTCGCGGGAATGGTGAACGTCTGTTCGTGAGGATCTTCGGCCACCGCGTGCTGCTCTGAGTTGTCGGCCTCGGGGCGGAAAGTTTTTTGCAGCAGCCGCCCGCGGCGGTCATTGGGAAGCACCCCATTCCAGACGGCATCGGCGCGGCCCTCGAGGCGCGGCAGATTATCCGTGCCCAGCGTCTGCGACAGGCCCACGACGGTGCCGTCCGCGAGGAACAACTGGCAATAGGCAGGGTCCGGATTTTCGCGCGAACCCGCCGAGTAGGTATCGGGCACGTCCCAGACGATGATGCGACCCTTGCGCTCCGCGTTGCGCGCCAGCGTGGCCGCTTCCGCCTCCAGCATGCTGTCGAAATCCCGGACGAGCCGCCGATGGATCACGCCGAGGAAAAGGGAGCCCGCGACGAAGAGCATCGCCACCGTACCCACCATGATCTGGATCGTGAGCGCCCGGCGGATCGATGGTGGCGGCGCGTCTTTCACTCGATGCAGTAGCCGTGGCCGCGGCGTGTCTTGATGATCGGATTCTCGGGATCGCAGCCGATTTTTTTCCGCAGCGTGCAGACGAGCACCTCGACGACATTCGGCATGGGAAAGGACTCGCTGTCATGGATCGCCTCGACCAACTGCTCCTTCGAGAGCACCCGCCCGCGGCAAAGCGCGAGGTGCTCGAAGATGCTGTATTCCGCAGGCGTGAGCACCACCGCGCGCCCATCGCGCGAGACGGCGCGCGCCGCCGTGTTCAGGATCACGCCGCAAATCGCAATCTCGGGATTTTTTTCCCCATACCGGCGGCGGGCGAGCGTCTGGATGCGCGCGCAGAGTTCGTCGAAAGAGAACGGCTTGATCATGTAATCGTCCGCGCCGAGGCGGAGCCCGCGGATGCGATCTTCCACGCGGTCCTTGGCCGAGAGAATGAGGATGTGCGTCTTTTTCCCCAGCGCCCGGAGCCGCTGGAGGACGGTGAGGCCGTCCATCGTCGGGAGCATCAGGTCGAGGACGATCACGTCGTAGTCGCTGTGCCGCGCGAAATCGAGTCCTTCGGCCCCGTCCGCCACGAGATCCACGGCGTACCCCATCTTGCGCAGCCCGGTGCCGAGCGAGCGCAGCAGCGGCTTGGAGTCTTCGATGATGAGCAGTTTCATGCTGGCATGGTGTATCCGAGGCGTCGGTGCTCGTGGGGGAAAAATCGTCCGCCTGTCTTAATGGATGCTTAATGCCGACGCCGGTGTGAGGGGCGAACGAATCGCCTCCGGGAGGAGGGGCGCGCAGCGCGCGTTCCTCCGAACCATTCCCGGCTGGGCGGCGGGCACAGCACTGGCTAAAAAGCGCGCAACCATGTGTGGCATTGCCGGTCTCATCGATCCGTCCGCTTCCGCCGCGGAAGCCCGCGCGCATCTGCAGCGGATGCTCGACCTCATCATGCACCGCGGGCCCGACGGCGCGGGCCTCCACGCCGCGCCCGGCATGGCGTTTGGCATGCGGCGGCTCAGCATCATCGACCTCGAAGGCGGCGCGCAGCCCATCTGGAATGAGGACCAAACCATCGGCGTCGTCTTCAACGGCGAGATCTACAACTACCGCGAACTGCGCGCCGAACTCGTCGCCGGCGGCCACACCTTTCGCACCCAGACCGACACCGAG